>DATAEV010000111.1:0-21072 GCA_036257875.1 Actinomycetota bacterium
GAAACAAGTCGGCGAGTGCGCGACCGACTATGGCCATCCACAAGTCGCCGCTATGGTGCGACCTACCTCACATAGCCGCGTTGTTGTCGATGACGTTGATCGGGCCTGCCTGGTTTTGCGGGACGCTCTCCCTGACGCAAAGCTGCCTGTCGCCATTACGGTCTAATCCTGAAAGGACGCCTTCGATGTCCAGGCCCGGCGGCGGCGGCCACCGCTCGATCAGCTCCTCGAACGACACCGGACCTATGAAGGCCGGAGGACATCCGTGGTATGGCGCGGCAGCGCGGGACGGCGCTGGCGAAATGATGATCAGCGAAAGCACGCCGGCTGTCGCAAGCAAGCTCCGGACCTTCATCGCGACCTCCCTCTCCTTTAACCCCGTAATACCTCGCGACCGTCCGCCCGCGCAACCCCAACGAACGTTTGCGGCCACCCATACAGCTCGGAGATCCGGTCCGAATACGATCGACAATGGGAAGCGCCGATCACGACTCTCGACGGTACGAGATCTGGAGATCGTCCTCCCAGTTCACGTTGTCGTGCGACAACTTCCCTTCCCCAGTCATCGTCCGGTCGCCGTCCTCGAAGGTGAACCTCGTGCGCTGCGAGAACCGCTCGTCGGGCGCTGCGAACGAACCGGCCGGTGAGTCCCGATCCATCGCGATCTCCCATCCCTCATCGGTCACCTTCACGTCGTAGATCCTGTGGACCCCGCGCGTGTCGAAATAGTGCATGTGGAGGCCGTCGGTGTCGCCGATGATCGAGATCCCATCGGGGATGTCCGGGTGGTCGTAGATCGTCCGGTAGATGAGGAACCGCTCGCCGGCGAGCCACTCGATCTCGCTCGACCCGTGGATCACTGCGCCGGGGAGACCAGGGTGGGTGGCTTCGGTCGTCCAGCGACCCACGAGCCGTTGCCCCAGGCTCTGAAGATTCCGCATCTGTGACCCGTACGCGTTCTCGTTAGCCACTCTTCACCTGACCCTCGACCTCTCTGGCCACCCGTACAACTCAGAGATCCGTTGGTATGTCTCCAGGCTCGGTTTCCGGTCGCCGGCTTCGATCTCTCGATACTCCCGGACGCTGACCCCGACCAGCCAGGCTGGGCGACACACCCTGAGGCCCTCACGCTTCCGAGCGCGCTGCATCATCCCCGGGTACGCGGCCAAGGTCGGCACGTTGACAGCCTAACTTCCGCCACCAACTGGACCTGTCCAATGTTGACGGCGAAGGATGCCGACTCGTTAGGGCAACCCGGGGGGATCGACCGTTCGTGGAGGACACTCGAGCAGCGCGTGCGCCTACGATGCGCGCATGCATCGTCAAGGAAACATCGAGCTGCGACCAGCGACGGCGCAGAACCGAGCCGCGCTCGAGGCGCTCCGCGTCTCGCCCGCGCAGCTCCAGTTCATCAACACCGTCGTGGACGCGTTCCTGGAGGCTGAGGAGGAGCCAGACGGCCGCGCGATCCAGTTCGGTTTGTACGACGGCGAGACGTTGGTCGGCTTCGTCATGCTGAGTGATGAGGTCGGCAACCCGTCCTACGTCGCGCATTTCTTGTGGAAGCTGCTGATCGATGAGCGGTTCCAGCGCCATGGATACGGCACGGCTGCAATCGTTCTGGTCGCCGAGTACTTCCGCTCCCGCGGCGCGGACACGATGTGGACCAGCGCGAGCGAGGGCGACGGCGGCCCGATCCCGTTCTACGAGCGCTCCGGGTTCATCCGTCAGGGCAAGACCTCGTGGGGCGAGGTCATGCTCCGCCTCGATCTGTAGGTGTGGAAGCCAGGTTCTGCGCGGGATCCGACTTCTCCGCTCGGCCTAGTCGGCGGTGATGCTCTCGATCCTTCAGCACCGCGAGTGTGAGTAGCTCGCTCAGCTGGTCGGCATCGCTCGGCTGTAGGAGCACGCCTTGTTTCGTCGGACAGGTGTAACCGCTCGTCAGCTGTCCTTTCAACGCCCGACCACTCATCGCCGTCCTGACCTGAGCGGCCCTGCGGCGACCATGCGCTGCCTCGGTGATGTGGACGCGGACGTCGATCCCGAAGCCGAAGTCGTTGCCCCAATCGACCAATGCAACGCGCAGGATAAGGCTCGCCCGCCACGCCGCGACCCGGACGGCCAACGATGGGGAAGGTGCGCTCGAGCTCCTCGATCGCGTCTGCCACCGGCATGCCCTTCACCTGGTTCCGGTCGTACTCGAACGTGCCACTCCACGTCCCCATCACGCGCATGACCGCGGGGAAACGGTCGTCATCGGAGTGCGTGAAGGCGGGTTGGGTGAAAGCGGCGCGTACACTCGCACCGCACGTCACAGGTCGAGCAGATCGCGAGCGGCAGGAGCATCGCTGCCGATGCCAGGGTCTCGGGTGTTTTGTAGAGCGCGATGTCCGAGAAGAAGACCTTGTCGTCCGTCTCGCCGGCGCACGCGGCTCGTTCGTGCCAAGCCGGTTGTAGAGCGTGAAGGTCGGGAAGTCCGGAGAGCTCGCCATTTGTGACGAACCGATCCTGTCGGATGCTGACCACGGATCCGAAGGTCGGCCGACTGGCAAGGAACATGTCGCCACGGTGCGCGAGTGTTCTGAAATGCCGCTTGACGGGTGCGGACCTTACCTGCCGGAGTCAGCACGTCGGCCAGAATGTCTCGGGATCGGAAGCGGCTGCTGCTGGCCCGTCCCGAAGCTGCGCAGCTTGGGCGCGACCATCAGGGGCGAGGCTAGGTTCGGAGTGACAGGACGATCGCGCCGTCCGCTCCCGCGACTACCTCGCGTAGCGCTTGTGCCGCCTGTTCGAGCGGACGGACGGACGCGATCGGCACGCTAAGCGTGCCCTGGGCCAGCAGCTCCGCGAGGGCCGAAAGCTGCCCACCATCGGGCCGGACGTAGACGTCGGATACGGCGACGCCCCGTTCCTCCCGCGGCGGGTCGCCCGTGATCGTGGCGAGGCGGCCGCCGTTAGCAACCGCCTTCAACGTGGTGGCCGCCTGCCCGCGGGCAGCGTTGACGGCTTTGGACGCGCCGTCGCCGGTGATGTCGCGAACGAGCGCAGGCCAGTCGCCGTGGTAGTCGAGCACCTCCGACGCGCCGTAGTCGCGGATGCGCTCGGCCTTCTTCGCGCTTGCGGTCGCGATCACGCGGGCGCCCCGAGCCGCGGCAAGTTGAACGAGCAGGCCACCCGTGACTCCGCCGGCCCCGTTGACGACGACCCAGCCGCCGCTCTCGATCCCGAGAGCCTCGTCGAGTGCCTGAGCCGCAGTGAGCGCCGGAATGGGAAACGCTCCGCCAACTTCCCATGACGCCGCTAGCGGCCGGGCCGCGACGGTCGCCGCCGGCGCGAGCACCCTCCCCGCCCACGTCCCGTGACGCCTGAGCGGCAGCGGATGTGTCATCACCTCGTCGCCCTCGCGCAGCCCCGCTACGCCGGAGCCGGCCGCTGCGACCGTCCCGGCCGCCTCCGTCCCGAGCGCCATCGGAGCCGGGCCGCCGATCCGCCAGTTGCCGGTCCTGACAAGCTCGTCCCAGCTGCCGATGCCGGCGGCGGCGACGTCGATGAGGACCTCGCCTGCGGCAGGCGTCGCCAGCTCGTCCACCTCGAAGATCTCGACGGGCTCGCCGAGTGCTGTGATTCCGGCCGCTCGCATCCTGTTCGATGCACCCTACTGGCGTCGGTGATGCGGCGCGGCCGCTCTGGCACCTCGCCCGAGGAGGCGACCGATCAGGTGACAGATGACTTGCCTGCTCGAGGGTTGCGATATGTACCTCGGCGAGCCGGTCTTGGGGGGCGTTGGACGCCTAAAGCTCCCCCAGCAACCGAACCACCCGCCGTCGAGCATCGGGCCACATCGTCAGGAAGTCGATGATGTCCGCCCAGCCCTTACCGTTCTCGTCTCGGTAGCGCATCAGGCGTGAAGAGATCCTGAAGCCCTCCCGCTTGTGAACGCGTTCACTGGCACTGCGGATCGTTGTGGTGATTTCTTATCCTGGACCCGTAGATCAGAGCAAGGGAGGGCTCATGAGTTATGCCAGGCAGCTGCTGGACACCCACCCAGGCACCCTGAACGCAGACGCCGGTGTGCTGGCTGCCGCCCTCGATGCGCTCAGCGACTGCGCCCAGGCTTGCCTCGCTGACGCGGACGATGACTTGAGCGAGCAGGACCTGACCGAGATGGTCAAGTGCATCCGACTCTGCTGGGACTGCGCCGATATCTGCACCGCCACTATCGGAGTGGTAAGCCGCCAGACGGCCTACGACGCTCGCGTCACCAAGCCGCTCCTGGAGGCCTGCATCGCCACGTGCAAGAGCTGCGGCGACGAGTGCGAGCAGCATGCCCAACACCATGAGCACTGCCGGGTCTGCGAGGAGGCCTGCCGGCGTTGCGAGCAGGCCTGCCGCGAACTACTGGGCGCGTCGTAAGGTAGCCGAACTGGGATGTGTGACGGCCAGTCAGGCTGGTTGTCCTATTCCTGTCGTCTCATTAGGCGAACGCCGGCGCCGATCGGTCTTGAAGAAGGTCGGGGAATGCCGGCAGGACACACGTTGCCTCCGTTACGCTGTCGCTGCCTCGATCTCCCCGAGGATCCTCGTTAATCGGCGGCGCGCGGCCGCATCCACGTCGAGCACCTCGATCAACTCCGCCATCGCCCGAGCGGTCGGGCTTCCCTCGCGGTAGAGCCGGAGGAGTAGCCCCTTGCGGTCGTCTTCGTCAGCGATCAGGTACTTCCGCAAGTCCCTCCGACCGTGGGACAGGATCTCGCTGAGCGCGGCCGTTATCTCTGCGTCGGTCATCGCCCTCCTACGACGTCTCCGGCCACCCGTACAGCTCGGAGATTGGTCGGTACGTATCGAGGCTCAGCATGCGGTCGCCAGCCACGATCTCTCGATACTCGCGGACGCTCACACCGATCAGCCAAGCCGCACGACAGAGCCTGAGACCCTCGCGCTTCCGATCGTGCTCCATCATCGCCGCGTACGCGGCCAAGGTCGGCACGCTCCGAGCCTAGAACGTGCTTGACGACGCGCCATGTCCTACGATTGGGGGTCGCCGGGCTCTTGCCCTGGAGCGTGGGACTCGAGGCTCGACATGCCACCTACGAAAGCCCCCAGGATCGTCCCGAAGATCGTCCCGCCGAGCAGGAAGCCCCAGAAGGCGTAGGCGTGCTGGTGGAACGCAACCGCCAGCACTAACCCGGCAACGGTTCCGGCGATGAACCCGATAGCCGCTCCCAGCCAGATCCGACCTCCGATTTGTCTCATCGCGGGAGAGGCTAGCGCCCACGGCCCAACCGGCGAGGCAGCGAGTGTCGCCACGGATCCAGGGGGCCATTATCAGGCGGCGCGAGCTTCTCGTATTCGACCCCCATTGAGGATCGCGCTTGACCATTCCGGGGAGCGACGCGAGCGAAGCCTCGAAACGACAGCCTAGAACGCGCTGGGGACGCCCCGCAGCGGACCCTTCCGTAAAATACGAGCCGCCGTAGCCTGGAGGGGGCGCACCTAGCGTCACGGGGGACGCGAACGACGGGCGAGTTCCTCTCCGTTCGCCTGCCTGGCCCGCCTCGTTAAGCCTGCTCGGCGGCCTTTGATCTCGCCGAGCAGCCGAAGCGCGTTCCGCCGTTCCTCCTCGTGGAGGATCAGGAAGTCGATGAGGTCATAGTCCAGCACTTGGCGGAGCTTGTCGCGGGCTTTCGGGTCGAGGATCTTGAGGAGCGAAGGAGATCGATGTCCTCGGACACTCTGTCATATTTGGACGTTTTAGGCGGCCCCGGGTGCCTCAGATTCGACAGCAGCTTTCGCGGCAGCTAACTTCCGGGCGGCGGGCTCTTCCTTCTCCTTCGCGGCGATCCCGACCAACCTGTCCACGTAATGCCCACGGCGGAGGGAGCGCCCCACCCAGAGCCCTCACGAAACGACCCGGTTGAGCAGGATCGAGTGGGTCGCCTGGAGAAGGCAGTTGAACATCGGATGAACGCGTCGATGTGAGTCGGCAGGGGCGATGGTGCTTCTCGACCCCCGATTCGGGTTCTCCACGAACGCATCTGCGCGAGCGAGCAATTCAATCCCCAGCGAACGCATCGCTTCTCATCGATTCGCCACGGAACACACGCTGGGCGGACTATCCCTGTGGTGGTCTGCGGCACGAAGGAGGGCAGGAAGTCGCTGAGACCGCACTCAAGTTCGTCGGAAGGTTCGGGTCGGGTGGGCCAACTTGATCACATATCGAGCCGAGACCCGTTCGGACACCAAAGGGAGGAGAACGCCCGTGTCTCACGATCGATTCATGCGCTTGACCAAGTGGCGGCTGATCACGCTCGTCACGATCCTCACAGCCACCGGGCTGCTCGTCGCGGGCGCCGGTGGTGGACCAGCGAACGCCGGCACCGCGACGGCTCCCGCCGGCAACATATCGGCAACTGGAGCCGCGTCCAAGCCGAGCATCGTCCTCGTGCACGGGGCGTGGGCCGACTCCGGCAGCTGGGATGCCGTCGTTCGACGACTGCAAGGGATGGGCTACACGATCTACGTCCCGCCGAACCCGCTCCGCGGTCTGTCGAACGACAGCGGGACGATCGCCGATTTCCTCTCGACGATCCCCGGCCCGATCGTGCTGGTCGGTCACTCGTACGGTGGAGCGGTGATCACGAACGCCGCGACCGGGAACACCAACGTGAAGGCGCTCGTGTACGTGGACGCGTTCATCCCCGCGGCGGGAGAGGTCGTATCCCAGCTCATCACCGACCCGAGTTCGTGCCTCGCCGTGCCGGATCTGAGTACGGTCCTCGACTTCGTGCCGTTCCCCGGCGCCCCGGCCGGCGTGTTCGACGCATACGTGAAGCAGAGCCAGTTCCCCGGCTGCTTCGCGAACGGCCTCGGACCTGCGCGCGGCGCGGTCCTCGCGGCGACTCAGCGCCCCTTGTCGACGGCTGCTTTTGCCGAACCGTCTGGTGTGCCGGCGTGGGAGACCATCTCGTCGTGGGCCGTGGTCGGGACCCATGACCACGTGATCCCCAAGTCGGACCAGCTCGCGATGGCGAACCGTGCCCACGCTCACATCACGAAGGTAGATGCGCCTCACCTATCGATGATCTCGAGCCCAGGCGCCGTGGCAAGGGTGATCGTCGAGGCGGCACAGGCTTGATCGACCGAACGAGTTAGGAAACGGGTCCCATGCGGGCAGCCCAACCGCCCCGGGGGAAGACGCCCTCCGTCGCTCTCGACGCCAAAGGGGGTTATTGAGGGCCCTCCATCATTGACCTAATTGATCCTTCATCGAACGAGGGACGCCGCCGCTCGAACCCTTGACCCCCCGCTAGGCCGCGAGAGCGTTTCCTGCAGGGCGTCCTCGGCGTCTTGGACCGAGCCGAGGATCCGGTAGCAGTGCACATGCCGACCGGTAGGGCTCGACCAGCTCCCGGAACGCGTTCTGGTCGCCGGCCGTGGCCAACTCGAGCACGTCCGTGCTGACGGATCCCATGCTCGCATCAGCGTTCCGAGCGATCCGCTCTTGTTGCCGCGGACCCGTGCCAGAACGCCCAGTTCCGCCCGGCCGCGATGTCTATTTAGCTAGTGGCCGAATCAGACACCTGGGAGGCGTCCCGAGATGTTGCTGAAGGACAAGGTTGCGGTGATCTACGGGCCCGAGGAGGGATCGGCAGCGCTGTCGCCGGTGCCTTCGCGTCCGAGGGGTCACGACGACGAGTAAGACCGACCATGCGAGGAAAGAGACTGGCGATGCTGAGCGGGGACGGCCACCGCCACCTACAGGCGCCCGTCCCTATGTCGCCCGGACGAAGAGGAGGAGGGACAGGATGACAACTCATGACGTCGTCGGCCACGACGGATGGATCGCGGCCCGGAAGAAGCATCTGGCCAAGGAGAAGGAGTTCACTCGACTGCGGGACCAGCTCAGCGCGGAGCGTCGCGAGCTGCCCTGGGAATCGGTCGAGAAGGGGTACTCGTTCGAAGGCGAGCGTGGGGCGCAGGGCCTCGCCGAGATCTTCGAGGGACGGGGCCAGCTTGTCATCTACCACGCGATGTTCAACCCCGAGACGGCGGGGCCGCACACGACGTGGACCGCCGACGCGGCGTGCTACGTGTGTTCGTTCTGGATGGACAACTTCGATCGCGTCGCCGCCCACTTGAACCATCGTGACATCACGATCGCCGCCGTGTCGCGGGGACCGCACGCGAAGCTGGCCGCGTACAAGCGCCGGATGGGTTGGACGTTCCCCTGGTATTCCTCCGTGGACAGCGATTTCAACTTCGATTACGGCGTCTCGTTCACCGCCGAAGCACTGGAGGCGGGTGAGGTGGAGTACAACTACCGGCCGACCCGGTGGTCGGGGACGGAGGCGCCTGGGATCAGTGTGTTCCTCAAGGAAGGCGAACAGGTCTTCCACACGTACTCGACGTACGAACGAGGCTTGGACATGCTCAACGTCGCCTACCACTACATGGATCTGGTTCCGAAGGGACGCGACGAGGAAGAGGCCGGCTTGGACACCTGGCTCCGCCGCCGGGACGAGTATCCGGACTGATGTCGCTCAGCGACATCCTGTCGGCCGCGAGGCTCATCAGGCCGCCCAGGCGGCGAGGGTTCTGCCCCGCGTGCCGAGGATGGAACGCAAGGATCGCCGATCCACCGGATCGCGCCGAGACCGAGATCTCTCCTCCCGCCCTGACCGCGCTGGTCTTCGTCGCTCTGGCCGCCGTCGCATGGGCGCTGACGATCTGGCTCTCGAGGTCCCCCGCCGGGATGAGCGACGGGATGGGCATCGAGATGCAATCGCTCGAGTCGTTCGCCGCCAGCTGGACCGTGATGATGGCGGCGATGATGCTGCCGTCGGCGCTCCCGCTCGTGTACGAGTTCGCGCGACGCTCGGAGGGGAGACGGCGGTGGCAGGCGGCGACCGGCGTGCTCGCGGTCACCTATCTGTCCGTGTGGCTCGCGTTCGGTGTCGCTTGCTACGTCCTGCTCAGCGTGTGGCAGGTGCTTCGAGCCGGTCACGGTCCGGTTGGTGGCGGCGTCGCGCTCGCGCTGGCCGGCGTCTACGGACTGACGCCGTTCAAGTCCGCCAGTGAAGCGAGGTGCAGGGAGCTGTGCTCTCTGCACGGATCCCTGCCGTTCAGCTTGATCCGGAGCGCCGTGATCGCCGGAGCGAGGTACGGCCTCAGCTGCATCGGATGCAGCGCTGGGTTGATGATCGCGATGGCCATCATCGGCATGTCGAATCTGGTCTGGGCCGCGAGCCTGACCGGCGTGGTTCTCGTGTACAAGCTCGCGCCTGCCCCGGGCATGCGGCGGATGTGGTGGCTCTCGGCGGCCCTGCTCGCGATGGCGGTCCTGTACGGATCCACGGCGTAGGCCGCAAAGACGCGCGACCGTCAAGGACTGTGCGACGCCTGGTTGCCCTACCTGTTCGGTCGGCCGGGGGGCCACGTTCGATGGCGAACATGCCGCCAGACGCGGACACGTCGCAGAGACGCGACTTGTAGCACCGAAGCACATTCTGAATGTCGACTCAGCGGAGTAGCCACCTGTTGCCTAGATCTCGCCGAGCAACCTGGCGATCCGACGTCGCGCCTTCGACCACATCGTCAGGAAGTCAATGATGTCGGCCGGCCCAGTCCTGGCCGTTCTGGTCCGGTAGCGCATCAGCCGTGAGGAGATCGCGTCGCGGTCGGCATGGTCCCGGATCAGGACGAGGCGGAGGTCATCGCGGGCCTTCGGGTTGAGCGTTTGGAGGAGGCGCGGAAGTCGGCGTCTCCGTCGTCAATCAATCGAACGTCTCCTCATGACGCCCAGGAGCTTGGTGAGCATGTCCATCGACTGCCCCCCCTTCGCAAGGCCCCTCCGCGCGGATCCTATCCTCAACTGACATCTCACCGCCCGCCGCCGTGTCCGTCAGGAAGCGTCTTGACGACGACGCGGAGGTAGGGGAACTCGAGCCGCAAGCCGCCCGTGGCGTGGCTGTTCCACTTGTGGACCAGGCCACGTAGCTCGTCCGTGAACGCACCCCACCGTGTGGGTGGAAGCTGACGATGCAGGTCATGCAGGTAGGGGTCTTGCGCGATCAAGGCGTCAGTGAAGCTATCGGCGGAGGACCATGCGATCGAGAGCGTTTGGCGGATGATCTCGACATCGGTCGAGAATGGTGCGACCGCCGCCGTGACTGTTGGCTCCGTCCCGAGGAGGGGTGACGACGACCCCTCGCTCCCACCCGTCAGGAACCGCTCCTCGAGTTCGGCCCAATCCCGATTGAAGCCTTCGCGAGTCCAACGCGTGAAACCGATGACGCCACCGCGGCGCACGACCCTGGCCATCTCTTCGAGGGCAGGCCTGGCGGTCGGCTCGTCGAGGTTGTCGCCGAACGTGTCGAGGGCGTGATCGAAGCTCCCGTCCGCGAACGGGAGCCGCTCCCCGAGGGCCAGGACCCATCGGACCGGGGACCCTTCGCTGCGATGACGTCCCCGCTCTATCTGGGCGGGAGAGGGGTCGACGGCCGTCACGTTCGCCCCAACGTTGGCTGCAGCGATGGCCGTGTTCCCGTCACCCGCCGCGACGTCGAGGACGCGGGCTCCGACGGAGATCGCGGCCGCTTCGACGAGCGATTCGGAGGCGGGTCGGAACAATCGGGACCAGAAGCTGTAGTCGCCTCGCCCGAAGAGGTCTTCCCCGCCGAAGTCAGTCATTCCGACTCCACTCGCGTCCGTACGACGGTCGGGTTAGCCGGAGTTCCAAGGACAGTGATCGGACCGCGTCTGACCCCTCTGCCGATGATCTCCACCGTTGCAGCCCTACCGCCGAACCCACGAACGTCTGCGACCACCCGTACAGCTTGCAGATCCGATCCCACGTCTCGAAGGTCGGATAGCGTGTGCCGGCCTCGAGCTCCCGGTACTCCCGGACGCTAATATCGAGGGGCCAGGCTGGGCGGCAAACCCTGAGACCCTCACAGTTCCGGGCCCGCTGCATCATCCCCGGGTACGCGGCCAAGGTCGGCACGTTCAGAGCCTGGACGCGATCGCTGACCTTGTCGGACACCCTGCTTCTCGCTACCGCGCAGACCTGTTCCGGATGAAGTCCACGACCTCGAGCGTCGGCTCATCGTCGATCGTCACCTTCAGGATGTTGGCGGCGACGATGAGCTCGGTGCCGGCTTCCTGGGCTTCCCTCATGACTCATAAGGGCCGTGAACGCGCATCCTCGATGACCTCAGAGGGACGATCCAGAAGGATTCGTTGGCGCCCACCGATAGGACAGACTACCGCGACGTCGGCTAACCCTCAGTCCGGTTCCGGCTCGCGTACCAAGACGTTGGGCAGCGTGCCGTTCATCAGCCCGGAAAGGTGCAGGAGCGTGAACACCTGCCGGGATGGCTGGACGATGATCCGTTGACCATCGCGCAGGTCCAGCACCCGGATCTCCAGCACGCGGAGCAGTGCTTGGAGTCCCGCGGAGTCCAAGAACGTGACATCTGAGAGGTCGATCAGGAAGGTTCCGGCGGTCGATAGCATCACGGCTTCGGAGGCCTGCGCTTCGAACTCACTCGCCGTGTCGAGGTCCACCTCTCCATGGACGACAACACCCTCGGAAGTCCCGTCGATACGCCACGTGCCAGGCATGGCCGAGGCTCGGTGTACACCCACACCGTGGTTAATGGAAGGGTGATATTTGCTCGGGCGTGAGGAACCCCCAGGCGAGGCCAGGGGGTTCCTCCAGCTGGTCGGAACCCTCCACATATCGGACCAGCGGAACCACCATTGCCTCTGAGAACCTGACCTAAACGTGGTCATGGAATCGCGATGTCGCCTGCCTGGCCCCCCTCCTCACGTTGCTCGGCGGCCTCGGGTGCCAGAGGTCCCGCAGCAGCTTTCGCGGTAGCTAACTTCCGGGCGCGCTCCTGCCTCTCCTTCGCAGCGATCGCCTGTCGCTCTCGACCTCAGTGTCCGAGTCAGGCGTCATGGGCGGGACGATGAAACAAGGCGATGGGGCGTTTAGTGGCAAGGGCCTGAAGGCGGTCGATGGAGCGTAGGGTGGCATGCCGTGGATGTCCGACTGAAGCGGGTGTACGAGCCAGCGAACCGTTCCGACGGGTACCGAATCCTGATCGACCGCCTCTGGCCGCGAGGCGTGTCGCGGGAGCGAGCAGCGTTGGACGCGTGGGAACCTGAGCTGGCGCCGAGCACCGAGCTGAGGACGTGGTTCGGACACGATCCGGATCGCTTCGAGGAGTTCCGTCGGCGCTACGCAGATGAGCTTCGCTGGCAACGTCCGCGTCTCACGGAGCTCCGGCGGCAGGCGCGCGACGGCACGCTCACGCTCGTTTTCTCCGCTCGAGCTACGGAGCATAACGACGCGGTCGTCCTCGCCGAGGTCGTGCGCCGAGGGCTGCCGTTCAAGCGTGGCACGTCGTAACCCACCCCTCCTGCCATGGCCAATCCAGCGTCAATCTGTCCCAGAAGTCTCACGACGCGTCGCCGGGTGTCCGGATGCATCGTCAGCATGTCGATGATGTCGGCCCAGTTGTCACCTCGCTCGTCGCGGTAGCGGAGCAGCTGCGAGGCGATCGCGTCACGGTCGGCCTGGTCGCGGATCAGGACACGGCGGAGATCATCGCGGGTGAGTGGGTCGAGGGTTTGGAGCAGGATGCGGAGGTCGGCCTCACTCACGTGAAGATGTTCACTGCACGAGCCACTACGAGTCCGAAGATTACGAGCGAGATGAGCTCCTCCAGCGCCATCGAGAGTTTGGCCCAGGGTACGAGCGGCATCGCGTCTGTGGGGCTGAACGCCACTGCAGAGGTGAAGGACAGGTAGAAATAGTCCACGTACGCGGCTCCGGTGAGTCCTCCGGTCCCCGAGCGGGCTGGAAGTCGGCCGCCTTGTTCTACTTCGTGACCTGCGCAACGCACGCCCGTTGGCAGTCTATCTTCTGCTTTCTAGGTGAACTTGGACTCTTGCGTTCGCGGCCCCCAGCCCCATAAGGTTCCGCTTCAGGAACGGAGAAAAGGGGAGGGATCGTGACTGTTCGACTGCGCGTAGCGGCGGCCGGGATCGCGGCCGCTTTGGCTATGACCATGGCAATCCAGCCTGCGACGGCTGCCGCACCGCAGACATTCAGGTTCCAACTGGATGCCCGCCCCCCTGTTGGCGAGCCATGGTCCTTCCTCCGCTTCTTCCCGCGAACCTTGGCGGTGCACCAGGGCGATACCATCAACGCGGTCTGGGCAGGTGTAGGCACCCCTCACACCGCAACCCTGGTCCCGAGCGACAACGCGAACGCCTGGCGCGCCACCAACCAGGGACCGGGCGGCCCGCAAGACCCCTCGGTGTTTCCGTGGGCACTCCAGGTGCCGGACGTCACGGTCGGAGGGGATGACAACCAGATCGACCTTAATCCTGCCGCGGGAGGGCCTAGCGACCCAACCTGTGGCACATCGGGCAACCCGTGCACATTCGATGGGACCGGCGTGGTCAACAGCGGGCTACAGTTCTCCACCCCGGGAAGCGAGCCCCACTTCTGGACGAACGTGACAGCACCCGTCGGTACCTACACCTTCCTGTGCCTGCTGCACCCGGGGATGGACGCCTCCCTTCGGGTCGTGGGGGGCGGGACGTCGATCCCCACGCCCGCGGAGGTCAACGCGAAGGCCAAGCACCAGGTCGCGGTCGCGAGGACGTCCGACGGATCGATCGCCGACGACCTGGCGCAGACCGTCAAGAGGACCCCGGTCGGGGGAAACACGCGGGTCACGATCTGGGCCGGCGGCTTCTGGAACCAGGTTTCGGCCGATGAGTTCCCCGATCGCACGATCCGCGTGCACGTCGGCGACCGCGTGCGCGTCCTGGGGAACTTCGAGATCCATACCGCGACGTTCCCGAAACGCGCAGCGGCGACGGTGCCGTTCGTCACGACGCAGTGCGAAGTCCCCGGACCGGACACACCCGCGAACTCACCGGCGGATTGCGCCGCGCCGACGGACTTCCAGATCGCTTTCAACTCGAAGGCACTCCGGGCGACCGTGAAGAATACGTTGACCTCGCCTCTTGCGTTCAGGAACTCAGGACTGCTGGCCTGGGGAACGTCGCACGCCTTCATCGCCAAACAACCGGGGATCTACCGTTTCGTGTGTCTGGTCCATGGCCCGCAGATGAGTGGGACTATCCGCGTCGGGTAAAGAGCGGACCGGAGCGCTGACGATTGAGAGGGCCGCTCGAAGACGGCCCTTCGGGAGTCATGATGTCGGCCCAGTCGTCGCCATGTCCGTCGCTGTAGCGGAGCAGCTGAGAGGCGACCGGGTCGCGGTCGTCTTGGTCGCGGATCGGAACGCGGCGGAGGGCGTCGCGGGCGGACGGAGTAAGGGTCAGAAGCAACTCGCGGATGTCCTCTTCCTGGGCCATGGGCGTGTATTTGCCGCACCTAGCCGAGGACGGGCGACGGGAGAAGCTCACACACCGCCGAGCCCCCGACAACTACCCAGCCAGAGTCCCGCCAACGGATGGGCTGACCCTCGGCGAAGAGCGAGCGAGCAACGTCGAACTCCGCAACGTAGGAACCGTCCACCCTCAGAAGGAAGGCGGTCGCGGCCCCCCTATCGTCGCGGCGGTGCCAGATCGGCACTAGGTCACCTCGTGTGATGCTCGCGATCATGTTTCGGGTGTAGCGCCAGATCGGCACTAGGTGGTCACCTCGTGTGATGCCCGCGATCATGTTTCGGGTGTAGCCAGACCACGTGGAGGACAGCAGGGGCAGCGCATCAATGACAGCGTCCTTCGGGTTCTTGCGGGTCCCGATGCCAGGGCCGTCATAGACGTCCGTCGCGGCCCAGCCGTCACATCCCAATCGCGGAGGAGCGGATGGCCCCCGCGGCCACACAAGCCTCGAGCCAGGAGCAACGCTGACGTTCGATCGTGGGATGAGGGCGAATCCAGCCACGACGAGGACCGCAATCACGGATGCCGCCGTCACGGACGCGACGCCTCGTCTCATGGCGCAAGCATGACACGACCCCGGAGGACGAACCTAACCCGGCAGCCTCCCAACGAACGTCTGCGGCCACCCGTACAACTCGGAGATCCGTTCATACGTGCCTGGGCTCGGGATGCGGTCGCCGGCTTCGATCTCTCGATACTCGCGGACGCTGATACCGACCAACCAGGCAGCCCGACAGACCTTGAGACCCTTGCGCTTTCGAGCGCGGTGCATCATCCCCGGGTACGTGGCCAAGGTCGGCATGTGACGAAGGCTATCCCGTCGCGCTGACCAGCGGAACGCTCGCCCCCACGAGCGAGTCGAACCCTGCGAATTGAGGGCGGGCCTAAGCCATCACCTGAGCGAACGACGGGGGGGAGTCCCTCTCCGGCTCGCCTGCCTGGCCCGCCCTCTACCCGGCTTCGTCCTCGTTGGATCGGCGGATGACTTGACTTCCGCCTTCCCTCCAGACCTGTTCGGAGGGCGGGTCTAAGCGGCCCTCGGGCTCTGAAGCGCGACGGTAAGCCGCCGCGAGCGACGGGGTGGCCGCGGAGAGATAACGGAGGAGCCAGGGCGGGAACCTAACACTGGCCTTTCCGGCTTTCGATGCGCCCGGATACATCGTCAGGAAGTCGATGATTCAGGCTCCGGCCGATAGCCATGGGGGATGTCGGAACCACTCCAGGGGGTGATGTGAGCCGGCCGGAATGTAAACCATGCTCAGGACGATGCTTACCGATCGTCATCGCCAGGTTCTCCGGCTCACGGCGCAGGGTCTCCGAGCCCGCGAGGTGGCAAACCGGCTCTGGCTCTCAGAATCGACCGTGAAGCAGCACCTCGCCGAGGTCAGGTGGCGCCTCCACGCGCCGAGCACGACCCGCGCCGTGGTGATCGCGCTGATGCAGGGTGAGCTATCGCTCGCAGATCTCGCGGGCGACCCGGCGACAGCGTAAGGATCGGGACTACCAGAAGGCGACGATTTCCCCGAGCACCCGCACCACCCTCCGCCGCGCCTCCGGATGCATCGTCAGCATGTCGATGATGTCGGCCACCGTCGGCTTAAGCCCTCGAGGCGCGTCCGGCCATGTGCGATCGCCCCCCTTGGATCGGAGCTTCACGCAAAGCCACTGGGACGCGTCTTTGAGCCATGAGGGGCCGGACCATACGCGGGCGACATCTACCGAAGGTGTACGGCGGGGCAGGTCACGTTCTACTAACGGTGTCGGAAGAGGAAGAGGACGAACCCCGCCACCAGAAGCACCAGCATGATCGTGACAACCCCTACCCACGATAGCCCCGTCGCCTCCACGCGCTCATCCCTTTCCGCCCCACGAGCGGACCTTTCCGGATGGTCGGCCACAGGCTAGTCGGTGCGTTCGTTCCCGTCGGTGCGCCCTTCTCGTCCGGCAGCCCTCGCGTCTCTCCTCCCGCGACGCCAGTAGCGGTCCTCCCGAATCCCGTGACGTGAGGTCACGCCGCGCCAGCATCCAGCTCAGCTAGGAGTCGCACGACGTTCCGCCGCGCCTCCGGATGCATCATCAGCATGTCGATGATGTCGGCCCAGTTGTTGCCATGTGCGTCGCGGTAGCGAAGCAGATCCGACGCAATCGCGTCTCGGTCCGGCTGGTCGTGGACCAGAACGCGGCGGAGGGCGTCGCGGGTATTCGGGTCGGGGTCTCGATCGAGGACGGCGCGGAGGTCGGCCTCTCCTTCGCTCACGTCCGCGGCCGTTTGAACGCATCCAGGGCTGCGTCCACGGACGCATAATCCTGCACGCGCCTTACGCCCCCGTCGTCCAACGAGAAGACGCTCGTGAAGCGATCCGCTCCTCTGTGACCAGCGAGCAGCACACGGTCCCCGACGATGAGGATCCGATCGAAGACAACCTCACCGAAGTTCTTGTCATGGTAGGCCTCGAACGTCGCGAGCAACGTTCTCACCGACTCGAGGGTTGCCATCACTTAAGAACCCTATTCCCGGTGTCCGGCGCGTCAAATTCGAGGCCGCCACGAACGTCGGCGGCCACCCGTACAGCTCGCAGGTCCTGTCCCACGTCTCGAACGTCGGTTATCGCTCGCCAGCCCTCGAGCTCGCGGTACTGCCGGACGCTCACGCCGAAGCGCCGCTGGCGGCTGACTCACCCCTAGCATCTGCCTAGAGCAACGACGAGCCAAGGTGCCCCAGAAGGAGGAACATGACCGAGCAGAAGCAAGACTCTTCGATCGCTTCGCGGAGGCATCCGCTGATGTCGTCAGCCGGGCATCGTTCTTCGTTGCGTGCGTCCTGCTGGTCGTGGTCTGGGCACCGTCTTTCTGGTTGTTTCCGAGCGTAGACACGTGGCAGCTCGTGATCAACACGGCGACGACCATCGTCACCTTGCTCATGGTCGCTCTCCTCCAGAACTCTCAGCGTCGCGCAGAACAAGGCATCCACCAGAAGCTCGATGCGGTCGCGGATGGCTTGGCCGACTTCATGGAGCATCTCGGCGGAGATCAACCCGGCTTCGCGAAGGACATCGACGACCTTCGACGGGCGGTCGGCGTCGAGAAGGAGATGGTGAACAAGCACGGATGAGCCGGAGGGCGTCGAGCTCTGTAGTGCGACGGACCGTGCAGTAGAACCGCCGAAATGGTCGCTCACTTGAAATGCAGGCTGACCCCTATGAGGACGAGGGGCCACAGCAGCACCGCGAGGACCGCGGCCACGATCGGTTTCAGCGCGTCGAGATGAGCGAAATAGTGATGCGAGGCGGCCACCACCACGCCGATCACCACGTAGACGATCAGGAGCAACCACATCCGGCGGCTCAAGACGGGACCTCTCCTTCGCCTCGGGCCGAAGATCGCTCTGCGAAGGAGCCCCACTCAGGTGCGCCGAACGAAGTAGATGATCGCGAGAACGATCAGCACGATGACGAGGATGCCGACGATCCCGATCCCGCCGAGAGCAGCAAGCATGCTCCCTCCCTTCCAGTTCCCGCAGGATAGCGCCCCGGGTGCCGCTCAGGTTGGACCGCACCTCGGCGTCGTCCGTAGACCTAGCGCCACGTCTGCAGATCCGGTCCCACGTCTCGAAGTAGTCAACTAGCTCCGAGGGCTTGGGCGTAGCGTTTGGACGATCGCGTGGGCGAGCCAGGCGATTGCTTGATAGGCGAGAACCCCGACGATCACATTAGCCGCACCAAAGGCGGCGCCACCCAACACGAAGGGGAGACCGGTACCGGTGCCGGATGCGATGAGCAAGACGACCCATGCGAGAGTCCCAACCGGGATGGTTACTCGCCACCACCGCCCGAAGACCAGACCGACGAGTAGCATCGTCGGGACCACGACGACAGCTTAGCTCGACCCGACGAATGTCTGCGGCCACCCGTACAGCCTGGAGATCCGGTCCCACGTCTCGAAGTCCGGAGCGTGTCACGACGATCCGGCCATCCTCGAGCGGTTGGCGGAACGCTTCGATGACGTCGCGCCGGAACTCCGTCAGCTCGTCCAAGAACAGGACTCCCCGATGCCCGAGGGTTCGTCAATGTTCCCCGAGGGACCGGGAGTGTCTTGCAGAATCAGGTTGACGGAGTCGGTGCGAAGCGCGAATAGAGCCAGAGAAGGATCACCGCGACCACGATCCCACCGATCCACGCGACACCCTCCTGATCCTTGAAGATCGCATTCCACAGGAAAGCGCCAATGATGGCGGAGACCACGCCAAGCAGGATCGTCGCGAAGATGTTCATGTTCTGCTTCCCCGGCATGAGTAACTTCGCCAGCGCACCGATGACAAGCCCGGCAAAGCCATACCAAAGGACCGTCCAAAACGAAATGTCGGCCGCGATCATACGGTGACCTCCTTCCGGTTCAGGCGACGCAGCCTGAGGCCGAATCTAGTCTCATCCCCCTGAGTACGGGCGGGCAAATCGGCGAACGCGAATCACCGCCAAGGGAGGCTTCACCCGCGTGCCCGAGGGTTCGCCAATGTCCCCGGAAGGGAGCTGTGGTTTACGGGGCTCGGAGAATGTCGTGGTTGCAGTGCTTCCGAAGGACGAGCACGTCATCTACGTAATGAAAGCCCGATGCCGCGTTGATCGAGCGTGATCAAGCGTGCGAACGATGCCATCTCTCGATAGAAGCGGGCGACCGGCGGGTACTCCCACATGACCTCGAGCTCCGAGCCAGGGCGAGATCCACAGCAGGTCGAGCTCCTCTCCGCCGCCCAGAACCTGATACGCGATGAAAGCGCCGTCGGCCCTCCGCGCGTATCGGGTCTTCGGTATCTCCATCAGCCGGTCACCCGGTAGAGGTGCCAGCGGTCAGGGACGCCCTTCAGCTCGTGCTCCTTCGCGTCCTCGAAGCCGAACCCCGATCCTGCGACCAAATCCTTTACGGTCTGGGAGACGAGCACTTCCGACGGACCGGCGTGCGACGCAATGCGGGCGCCGATCGTGCCCGCGATGCCGCCCACCTTCCCATCGATCAGCTCGCACTCGCCCGTGTGGACGCCGGCACGGATTTGGATCCCAAGGCTCCGAACCCGTTCGCTCACATCGAGCGCACACCGGATCGCACGAGCCGCCCGTCGAAGGTTGCGAAGAAAACATCACCGGAGTTGTCGTTCTCGATGCCGAGCCAGCGGTCCAAAGCGTCGCGGACGATATCGTGATGATGCTCGACCAGTTCCTTCCACGCGTGGTCGCCTAGTGCGGCCTGGCGCTGGGTCGACGCGACGATGTCTGTGAACAGCACCGAGGAAAGAAACCCATCTAACTCTGCTCGAGGTTGGGTCGACCCCGATGAAGCGCCGTATAGCCTCGAGTCGAGGGCGAGCGTGCGCGCGATGCCCGCCAGCCCGCCACTCACTCCAGGACGGCAAAAGCACGAGCTCGGCCCTCGGCATGGTGGAAGCAACGTACTCGGCCACCCCCGGCTCCTCGGCTGCCCCCACGTCCGCCATTAGCATCGTCGGGACCTGAAACGACGGTAGGACTGCTCGGATGTCCGTTTCGAACCAGATCCTTGTGAGTGCGATCGCGACGTCAGGCGTGCAGGTTTTCGCACTCGCCCTGCCCATGGCTTGGATCTCGTCATCGGGCGGCGCAGCCCCCGTTTCCTCTTCGAATTGAGCGGCCCACTCTCGTCCGTATTCGATGGTTCCCCAATGCTCAAGCGAATGCAGTTCCCGTTCCCGCTGATCTTTGTTCTTGCCCCACGGGTAATCGGGGGCCCAGGCGATACGGGGCAGCGGGTCGTCCCACACGAGCGCGCGGACGCGGTCGGGGTCCGATGCCGCTAGAAGGATCGCCGGTGACAGTCCCTTGTGCCAACCGGCGATCACGGGCCATTCGGATCCCGCGGCGTCGAGGACGACACGAAGGTCGGCCGAACGGGTCTCGAGGTTCGGCGCCGGTACGCTCCGGGTGGAGAGTCCCGTCGCCCGACGGTCATGCAGAATCACGCGGGCGAACGCGGCGAGGCCTTCCACCAAGTCTTAACGAAAGGAGATTCCCATGACGCGTCGATCGTGCCATAGGCATCGAACTGCCACGCGATGTCGATCGGACCATCGCCGAAGACCTGGTAAGCGATGTACGTCCCGTCCACGGTTTTCACGTACGCGGGGTCGGGGATACCGGTCACTCATCCCACCGCCCGGCAGAGGTGCGACGAATCGAGCGAGCCTTGAGTTGCGGCTCGCCATGGTGCACGAACCTCGCGCAGCGAGTTTCTCGGGCGTTGAGCATGGGCCGAGGGTAGGACGAGAGATCTGGGGACGCCACCGAGTTCGACCGCCCTGTACCACTTTCGCCCCCCCGCCCCTTCCTATCACGTCCTGCACCTGATCGAGCGTATCGTCGGGCCGCTGGGTCTTCGGGTCGACCAAGCGTCACCTTGGGTGGACGCGCGACTTCCGGATGGCTCCAGGGTCCAGACCAACTCTCTATGCACCCCTTTTCCCTTGCCCACCATCGGGGCCGGAGCCAGGACCGCTCTCGCTATCCGGGGAGCGCGATCCGCCCGAGCACCATCGTGCCGCGCCCCGACTCGCTCGAGACCTCGAGCGTCCCGCCGATCGCGTCGAGGCGGTCGACCATGCCCTGCATCCCCGTC
>DATAEV010000133.1:0-7204 GCA_036257875.1 Actinomycetota bacterium
CAGGGCGTGAAGTCGCCGAAGCACCTGATGCTCGACCCCGACAACTGCATCCTCTGTCGCGCGTGCGAGGACGTCTGCCCGTGGAACTGCATCTGGATGATGTCGACCGACATCGTCCAGGACGCCGACGAAGACGCCGTCGAGGCCGAGGTCGGCGTGGCGAACGCGGTCTTCGTCGTGGACGACAACGCCTGTACGCGCTGCTCGGTGTGTGTGGACCGTTGCCCCACGGACACGCTGTACTATGCGCGACTGCCGGAATCGTCCGGCGGGCGTCGCACGATGGCCGAGGTCCCTGCCTCGCAGGCGGTCTCGGAATGACCGGCGTGAGGATGGCGCGGGGAAGGTAGAAGGAGAAGCGTGGCGAAGATCAAGCTGCCGGATCTCCGCGAGTCCGAGGTTTGGAAGTCGATGTTCCGCCCGGGCTCGATCTACCGGAAGGGCTACAAAGACACATCGCGTGACCGCGCACTCGCGACGATGAACAACGTGCTCTGGCACCTTCACCCGACGAAGGTGAAGCGCCACGGGCTCAAGTTGACCTACACGTTCTGTCTCGGCGGGATCTCCTTCTTCCTGTTCGTGCTGCTGACGCTGACCGGGATCTTCCTGATGTTCTTCTACCGTCCGATGGCCGACATCGGCGGCGCCGTCGCCTACACGGACATGCAATCCATCCGCACGTCGGTGTTCTTCGGCGACCTCGTCCGCAACCTGCACCGGTGGGGGGCCCACCTCATGGTGCTGTCGGTGACGTTGCACATGGCGCGCGTCTTCTACACCGGCGCGTACAAACCGCCGCGGGAGTTCAACTGGGTCGTCGGCGTCGTGCTCCTGTTCCTGACGCTCGGCCTGTCGTTCACCGGCTACCTGCTCCCGTGGGACCAGCTCGCGATCTGGGCGATCACGGTTGGCACCTCGCTCGCCGGCTACTCGCCCTTCATCGCGAAGCAGGCCAACTTCCTGCTCCTCGGCGGCGCGATCGTGAGCCCCAACACGTTGCTCCGCTGGTACGTGCTCCACGTCCTCGCACTGCCGTTCGTGCTGGTCCTGTTCCTCGCGGTCCACTTCTGGCGGATCCGCAAGGACGGTGGGATCTCGGGGCCGCTCTAGGGAGGAGACGCGATGGCCTGGGAGGACGTCCCGAAGGACATGGGGGTGTACCAGCAGACGCTGGACGCCCAGCTCGCCGCGGGCACCGACCGGCGGGTCGCCGAGGGACGAGCCCGATCGAAGGCCATCCGCGCCTACCACGACGCGAATCCCGACGCGGCCGAAGCGCATCCGGCGCGGCCCGCCGCCGTGGCGGCGGCGGGCGGCGACGGAGCGGGCGCCGCGGCAGCGGCGCCTGCGGCGGTTCCCGCCGCAGCGGCAGCCCCGGCTGCCGCTGCGGCTCCAGTTGCGGCGGCCGCGACGGCCACCGCCGTCGCGGCCGCACCCGCCACCGTGCCGCGGCGCGATGCGCCGCTGCCCACCGGCGGGATCCCGACCCCGAAGAAGGGCGCGCCCGAGAAGCACCGACTGCTCGCGCTCGTGCCGCCCGAGGGGATCCAGCGGGTCGAGCGTCAGCAAGGCGACCGCGTCAACGTGTGGCCGCACCTGTTGCTCGAGGAGTTCATCGCGATGCTCATCCTGTTCGCGGGGCTGCTCGTCTTCTCGACGTTCCTGAACGCGCCGCTCCGGGAGGTCGCGAACCCGAACCTCACGCCGAACCCGTCCAAGGCGCCGTGGTACTTCCTCGGGTTGCAGGAGCTGCTGCGCTACTTCCATCCGATGGTGGCCGGCATCTCGATCCCGACGTTCATCCTCGTCGGGCTGGCAGCCGTTCCCTACGTCGATCGCAACCCGAGCATCCTGCCGGGCGACCGGAAGATCGCCATCACCCTGTTCACGGTGATGTTCATGTTCGGCGCGGTCCTCACGATCATCGGATCGTTCTTCCGAGGTGAGGGGTACAACTGGATCTGGCCGTGGGCGCAGGGGGTGTTCTTCGAGCTGTGATCGCGCTCGGGCTCTCCACCTCCACCGTCGCCGTCATCCTCGTGCTGGTCGGCATCATCCTGTTCGCCCTGTTCTTCAGCCTGTCGCTGCTCCGCGCGAACCGGCAGGCGGGCCGGCAGGCCGAGCCGGCCGAGAAACCCGTGCCGGTCGTGTCGCGCCGCGAGTTCCAGCGCCGCGCTCTGATCTCCTCCGTGTTGCTGTTCTCGGCCGAGTTCGGACTCGGGACGGTGGCCTTCCTCTGGCCGAACCTGCGCGGTGGGTTCGGATCGAAGATCAACGCGGGCTCCGTGAACGACATCAAGTCGTTCATCGAGGGCAACAAGCAGCCGTACTACGTCGGTCAGGGCCGCTTCTACGTCGTCGAGTGGAACGGCACCCCGGGAACCGGCCAGGCGAACTACCCGGCGCTCCAGGTCACCGCACAAGGGGTCATGCCGCTCTACCAGCGCTGCGTGCACCTCGGGTGCCGGGTGCCGTTCTGCCAGCAGTCCCAATGGTTCGAGTGCCCGTGTCACGGGTCGAAATACAACGACGCCGGTGAGTACCAGCTCGGCCCCGCGCCACGCGGGATGGACCGCTTCGCGCTCACGATCGAGGGCGATCAGGTGACGGTCGACACCTCCGGGGTCATCCTCGGGCCGCCGCGCGGAACGAACACGATCAACGAGCCCGCGCAAGGCCCCTTCTGCGTCGCACCGGGCTGATGACGGAGACGATGCTGGCCCAGACGAACACGACCGGGATCATCCTGGTGGCGCTCGGCGCGCTCGCGTTCGCGCTGTCGATCGTGGCGTTCGTCCTTCGGAACCGGGCCCGCGGGAAGAAGGCCGAGGTTCCGAACGCGCTCCGTCCCGGGCCGGCGGATGCCGCGCTCGAGACGCCGCTGCTCAACCGGCTCCAGGGCTGGGGCGTGGTGCTCATGACGTTCTTCGTGATCTGGTTCCCGCTGCAATGGCTCTTCGAGCCGTCCCGGAACCTCAGCCAGGAGAACGAGCTCAGCGTGCTCGCCGAGCAACGCGGGGCCCAGGCGGTGCTGCCGTATTCGGCGGACAACCAGCTCGGGGTGGGCTGCACCCGCTGCCACGGCAACGAGCTGAAGGGCGGCGTGATCCCGTACACCGACCCGACGACCGGCGCGCCCGGCTACGGCTATCCAGCCAACCTGACCACGATCTGCGCGGGCATCCTCGACCCGGCCGGAGCCCACCCGACGATCGTCAGCGTCGACGACATCTACCAAGTGATCGAGGAGGGGCGAGGCGACATGCCGTCGTGGAGCATCCGGTTCGCGGGCGCCCTCGACGACCAGCAGATCAACGACCTCGTCACGTACCTGATCAGCGTCAGCTCGCAGGTCGTGCCCAACGACATCAACATCTGCACGAACACCGATGCCCAGGCCAAAGCCCTGGCGCTCGCCCAGAAGAACCAGGTCGTCACGGAGAAACCCTGATGCTGGCCGACACCTGTCTCGGGTTCAACGTCGCGTGCGGGACCCTGTTCAAGGGCGGCGGGGTCGTGCTCGCCGGCTTCATCCTGTTCATCGGCAGCGTCTACGTCCTGCTCGCCGCCGTGTTCGGACGGTGGATGGGATACCTGGTCCTGATGATCGCCTTCTCGGGCTGGATGATCATCCAGTCGTCGATCTGGATGTTCGGGTTCTGGTCGCAGGGCCCGGACACCAAGACCAACCTCGGTCCCCGGGGCTCCGAGCCGGCCTGGCAGGTGATCGACGCGGGCCTCACTCCGGTAGGCCCGTACCCGGAGTTCTCCCAGTATCCGAACCCACCGACCTGGAACCCACCCGACCCGGTCGCGCAGGCGGCCGACATCCAATCGGTCCAGGGCGCCGCGACCACCTTCCTCGCCAACCAGGCGAACGCGACGTTGGGCCGGAGCCCGGACGCGCTGGATGCGATCCAGACGACGCAGTTCGCGGTCGATTCCCTCAAGTTCGCGAAGGCTGCCGACGGCACGCCGATCGCGGTCGCACAGGCGCACTTCGTCGGCGGTGGCCCCGCGACGGTGCTGTCGATGAGCTACAACAGCGGCAGCGTCCCGCGGTACTCGCTGATGTTCCTCGTCGCCTCGATCCTGCTGTTCGTGATCCATCTGCCGCTGCTCGATCGAGCCGAGCGTTCGCGGAAAGCGTTCCTCACCGGGGGGAGCGCTCCTCCCTGGTACGGGCCGGCATAAGGAGGAGGGAAGGACGATGCTGGGTATCGAGACGCCCCTCCTGGATCAGGGAGCCATCCAGTTCATGATCCTGGTGGTCATGCTGGTGATCGTCGCGGTGGTGATCTGGATCACGATCCCGCGATAGCGCCGCCCTGCTTGCCGGCTAGCCCCTTGAGCTCGCGGATCGCGTCCCGCTGCTCGTAGTACGACAGGATCTGCAGCTCGATCGCCAGATCCACCTTCCGGATCGTGACCCCTTCGGGAACCGTGAGCATCGCCGGCGCGAAGTTCAGGATCGAACGGATCCCGGCCTGCACCATGCGATCCGCGACGTCCTGAGCGTCCGCCGCCGGGGTCGCGATCACGCCGATCGCGACCCGCTCCGCGCGAACGAGCTTGGGCAGATCGTCGAGATGCCGCACCTGCATCCCGTCGAGGCGGCTGCCGACCTTCGCAGGATCAACGTCGATCAGCGCCGCCACACGGAACCCGCGCTCGGCGAACCCTTTGTACCGGGCGAGCGCCTGACCGAGGTTTCCGACGCCCGCGATCAGGATGGACCAGTGCTGGGTCAGCCCCAGGGCCTGCCGGATCTCTTGGATCAGATGAGCCACGTCGTAACCGATCCCGCGGGTGCCGTAGGAGCCCAGGTGGGAAAGGTCCTTGCGGACGTTGGCGCTCGAGACCCCGGCGGCGTCGGCGAGAACGTCCGACGACACCGTCGCCTCACCCTCGTCGGCCAGCTCCACGAGCACCCGCAGGTAGAGCGGGAGCCGGGAGACGGTGGCGTCGGGCACGGGCCGAGTGGTCACCGGGAAGAGCCTCGCTCGGCCATGCGCTTAGCGTATCCGGACGAGTCCTTCCAACTCGTGCTCGTCGACGACGATCTCGAAGCGCTCCTCGCCGTCCACCGTGACGACGGGGATCCTGACCCCGTAGTCGCGCGCCAGATCGTCGTCCGTGTCGATGTCCACCTCGTCGTACGCGAACGGTTCGCGCGCGCGAACCGACAAGATCGCGTTCCGGGCCTCGTCGCACAGGTGACAACCGCGACGCGTGTAGAGGACGACGCTTCGCATCGGCTGGGAGGATACGGTCCGTGCGCGACGGCGACCGCGAGGACCGGGACCTCCATCGGCGACTCGCTTCGGGCGACCGTGGCGCGTTCGATGAGCTCTATCGGCGATATTCCGGCTCCGCATACGGGCTTGCCTATCGCGTGACCGGACAGCAGATCCTGGCTCAGGACGTCGTCCACGATGCCTTCATGGCGCTCTGGCGAGCGCCCGAGGCGTACGACCCGGCGCGGGGTCCCTTCCGAACCTTCTTCCTCGCGCTCGTGCACCACCGGGCGGTCGACCTGGTCCGGCGGGAGTCCCGCCTGCGAGCGAGGTCCGAGCGCGCAGCGAACCTCGAACCCCTGGTCGGCGAAGACCCTGCGGAAGCCATCGCCGAGGAGTCATACCTCGGCGTGCGCCGGAAAGAGGTCCGAGAGGCACTCGTCGGCCTCCCTCCCGAACAGCGGCAGGTGCTCGAGATGGCCTACTTCGATGGGAAGACCCAGGTGCAGATCGCGGAGGAGCTGGAGATCCCGCTCGGGACCGTCAAGACGAGGACGTTCGCGGCGATGCGGAAGCTTCGCGCGGCATTGGAGGATGCAGGGTGATCGACCGCCACGCTGAAGCGCAGGAGCTCCTGGCCGGATACGCGCTCCAGAGCCTTTCGGGCGAGGACGCCGCCGAGGCGGACCGAATCCTGGCCGAGCACGTTCCCGGCTGTTCGGAGTGCCGTCAGATGGTCGACGCCTTCCAGGCCGTCGCCGGCGAGCTCGCCTTGGAGGCCGAACCGATCCCGCCTCCGGATCCGCTCCTCCCCAGGATCCACCGGGAGATGGAGCCGCGGGGCCGCTCGGGCGGACGCTGGACCTCCGGGCGGCTCGTCGCGGCCGCGGCGAGCGTCGTGCTGGTGGTCGGTGCCGGCGGGCTGGCCATCACGCAACTCGGGGATCGGAAGACGCCCCAGGTCCCGGCGGCCGACGTGCAGGAGCTCGTCGATTTCGCGATCCACCACAAGACCCAGGCGCAGACCCTCGGCGGGAACGCGCAAGAGATCTCCGCGCGCGGCGTCCAGGAGCTCTACGTCTACGGCAGGGGCGTTCCGGCTCCGAGGCCCGGGTTCGTCTACCGGCTCTGGGCCATGTCGGCGACGGGTGCCACGCACCTTCGTGACTTCCTCCCGTACCCGGACGGAACGGTGCTGGTCCGCCTGGAGGTCGACCCGTCGACCTTCGATCACCTCCTGGTCACCATGGAGCCTGCCGGTTCGGAGCCCTTGGTGCCGGGCGAGCCGGCGTGGCCGGAAACCGGCTAGCGCTACGAGCTCAGAGCGCCGAGGCGGCTCGCACGGCGATCGCGAGGCCGGCGATCACGATCGCAACCGCTGAGACGAGCGGGAGCGCGAGCGCGACGCGTTCGGACGCCCTGCGAGCGATCGCGTCGCGGGCGCGGAGCGCGCCGATCCCGACCCCGAGGAGCGCGCCGGCCAACCCCGCGCTGAACGCCGCCACGAGCGCCAGCCCGTAGACGACCCGGTGGGCCTGGATCGCGGCCAGCATCGCCAAGAGGGCGCTCGGCGACGGGAGGATGCCGCCGGCGAAGGCGAGCGTGAGGATCCCCCTCCTCGACAATCGACCGTCGGGCCGCAGGACGAGGACTCGATCGTGGTGCACATGGGCGTGGTCATGTCCGTGGGCATGGCGGCGACGGTGACGCCAGTCGCTCGATCGGGTCCACAGGAGGTACCCGCCGAGCGCCACCGCCGCGACGCCCGAAAGGGTGCCCAGCCACGGGTAGAGCACCTCGGGACGGAAGGTCTGCTGGAGCCCCACGACGGCCAGGCCGAGCGCGATCACCGCCGCCGAATGCATCGATGCGACCGCCGTCGCGACCGCGAGCGCCTGGCGAGGCCGCGCGCCGGAACCCACCATCGCGCCGGCCATCAGCGTCTTGCCGTGGCCGGGGAGCAG
>DATAEV010000137.1:0-2311 GCA_036257875.1 Actinomycetota bacterium
TGGACGCCCCTCGACCGTTGTTGCTCCGTCGCCGCGTCCGTGCTGGACGCGGCGACGGCGCACGGCCAGGGCGCGCGGCTGATCGCCGCGCGCCCCGGCCTGGGCATCGACGTTCTCCCGCGAGCCGACCGATCGGAGATGTTCCGGTGGCTCGCCAAGCTCGAGCCGAGCGGTGTTCCGCTCGAGGACGTGCTGGCAGATCTCGGGCCGGAGGACCTTCGTGGGATCCAGACGCTCGTCATCGCCTTCCCGATCTGGGGTCGCGGGGAGCGACTTCGGCTCGAGGGCGACGTCCGCCGGCTGGTGCGCCTCGTCCCCCGGGTGGTGTGCGTCCTCGCCGAGCCGGAGGCGGGCTGGGCCGGCACCGAGGCCGAAGCGCTGAGCGCGGCCGGCGCCGACGTTCGCCGGTGGGCCCCGGCGGACGATCTCGCAGAGGCGATGTCGCGTGAGGAGGTCCGAGCGTGAGGCCGGCGAGACGGTCTCCGGCCGCGCCCGAAGACTCGATCGCGATGCGCGTGGTCGTCGCGCTCGCGGTGGAGGTCGGGATCATCGCCTTGGCGTTGCAGGGCGCGGTGACGGGCGTCGTCGCCGTGACGGCGCTCGTCCTCGCGCCGGCCGGATATGCCTTCTCGTACGTCCGTCGAGCTCGACCGAGCATCGTGCTGAAGGTGTTGCTGGCGGCCGGGCTCGTCGTCGCGACGATGGGGTTCCTGCAGTCCGTGCGCGTGATCACCACGGTGGATGCCGCGCGCGTCCCACTCGCTGGCCTTTTCCTATGGGTCCAGGTCCTCCATGCGTTCGACGTTCCGCGCCGCCGCGATCTGGCGTTCTCGATGACGTCGTCCACGACCCTGATCGCGGCCGCCGGGGCCTTGGCGCTCACCACCTCGTTCGTGTGGGTCTTGGGTCTCTGGGCGGTGCTGGCCGCCGCCTGGCTCTGGCTGTCGGCGGCGCCTCGACCCGACGGGCACGCCGTCCCGCTCAGCATCCGGACGACGGTCGAGGGCCCACGGCCGCGCTTCGCGGGCGTCCGGTCGGCGGCCGTCGTCGGGATCGCCGCCCTGTGCTTGGGGAGCGCGGTCTTCCTCGTGATGCCGAGGCTCCCCGCGTCCCTCGTTCGGACGCCTCCGTTCACGCTGGGTCACCGAACGCCCACCTCGTCCTCGACCGACGCCGTGACGAACCCCGGACTCCCCAGTGCCGGCGGGGACGGCGTCGTGGACTTCGCCCCGCTCGGGTATCCGGGGTTCAGCTCCACGATGGACCTCCGGGCGCGTGGCGCGTTGTCGGACCAGATCGTGTTCCGCGTCCGGGCGGACCAGCCCGAGCTCTGGCGTGCGGAGGCCTTCGACACCTACGACGGCTCGCTCTGGACGGCTTCCGATACGAGCTCGTCCGCACTCAGCCTCGACGCCGACACGCAGTCCTTCGAACCGGGATATCCGCCGATCGAGGCCCCGCTCCCACCGCCGTTCTCCAACGAGGTCGTGCAGACGTTCTACGTATCGCAAGCCCAGCCGAACGTCCTGTTCGCTGCCGCGCGCGCGGAAAAGGTCTACTTCCCGGGCAGCGGTCTGCAGATGGACCGGTACGGCTCGATCCGCTCGTCCTTCCTGCTGGACGAGGGGATGGTGTACTCGGTCGTGTCGCAGGTGCCCGTCGTGCCGACACCGCTCCTGCGGCTACTGCCCCGGCCGAATATGGACGCGCCATCGCTCGCCCGGTACCTGCAGCTCCCGGCGGAACTGCCCCAGCGTGACCGTGACCTCGCCGCGCGGATCGTCGGCGACGCCGACAGCGAGGAGGAGGCGGTCGTCCGCGTCCAGGCGTGGATACAGGAACACATGCGCTACGACCTCTCGGTCCCTCGCGAGCCTGCGGGCGTCGACGCGGTCGATCATTTCTTGTTCGACACCCGACGAGGCTTCTGCGAGCACATCGCGAGCGCGATGGCCGTGCTGCTCCGCGCGGACGGCATCCCGACGAGGATCGTGACCGGCTACGGGCCCGGCGATCGCAACCCGCTGACCGGGTACTTCGAGGTGCGCCAAGCCGACGCGCACGCGTGGGTGGAGGTCTACTACCCGCGCGTCGGCTGGCTGCCGTACGACCCGACGTTCGGTGTCCCTCCCGCCGAACCGGTCGCCGGAAGCCTGATCGGCGCCGAGGTCATCGCCTCGATCCAGCGGTTGATCCGCGAGCACGTTCCGGCGCCGCTCAAGGACGCGGTCGGCCGGGGTGTGCACGCGTTCCTCGCGGCGGCGCCGGTCGTCGGACGGTGGTGGCCGATCGCCGTGCTCGCGTTCGCGGG
>DATAEV010000143.1:0-3634 GCA_036257875.1 Actinomycetota bacterium
CGGCTTCACGGTGACGATCATGCCGGGACCGACCTCGTCGGCGGAAGCGGGCGCCTCAACGATCTCGGGGTCCCGCAGCATGGCCTGGATGTTGCGGATGCGCGCCTCCATGAGTCCCTGCTCGTTCTTCGCCGCGTCGTACTCGGCGTTCTCGCGGATGTCGCCGTGCTCGCGTGCGGCTTTGATGCGTTCCGCGATCGTGTCCCGGCCGGAGGTCGTCAGCTCCTCCAGCTCGGATCGGAGCCGGGTATACGCGTCCAACGTCAGCGTCGCCGTCGGCTCCTGGCCGGCGGGGCGCGGTGGACGATTGCGCAGCTCCTCGGGGAGTTCGGCCATCCGCCAGAGTCTAGCCAGCAGCGTCTAGCCAGGTGCGACGGGTGCATCCTGCGGGGCCGGCGCGTCGCCCGAGGGGAGCCAAACCAGGAACGATGCCCCGCCGCCCTCCCGCTCCTCGGCCCAGGCATTGCCCCCGTGCAGCTCCGCGAACCGCGCCACGAGCGTGAGTCCGATCCCGGAGCCGGGAGCATGCGTCGCGGCGTTCACGCCTCGTTCGAAGGCGCCGAAGACGCGTTCGCGGTCCTCGGGCAGGAGCCCCGGACCGTCGTCCTCGATCGCCAGGATCGCGCCGCCGGCGCCGGGCTGGACCCGGACCCAGATGTGCGCGTCGCGGGGCGTGTGCCGAGCCGCGTTCACCAGCAGGTTCTCGACGATCCGCTCGACCTTCGGGACATCGATCGCGACGGTTGTCGTTGTCGCGTCGACGGTCACCACGCGGTCGGCGACCGCGTCCGATTCGGCGACCACGTTCCGCACCACGTCGGCGAGGTCGACCGTCGCCCGCTGGGGCTCCAAGAGGCCCTGTGACAGCCGGTCCAGGTCCAACAGATCCGTCACGAGTCGCAGCAGCTTGCGCGCGTTGCCCGCGATCCTGCGGACGAGGTCCCGCTGGACCTCCGGATCGAGCTCGACGTCCTCACGCTCCAGCGTCAGCGCGCTCCCGAGCAAGGTGGTGAGCGGTGTTCGCAGGTCGTGCGAGACGGCCTGCAGGAACGTGTTCTTCAGCTCATCGAGCGAACGGAGGCGGGCGGAGGCCTCACGCTCGATGTCCAATGCGCGAGCGAGGTCCTCCTCCGCTTGCTTCAAGGTCGTGATGTCGAACATCACGCCCGACCAGAAACGGGGTTCGCCGTTCTCGTCGCGCACGACCTGGGCTTGGTCGAGGACCCAGACGACCCGGGTGTCGGGGCGGTACATCCGGTATTCGATCGAGAACGGCTCGAGCGTGCGTTCGGTGCGCTCGTCCTCCGCGTTCACGCGTTCCCGGTCGTCGGGATGCACGAGCTCGAACCACATGCGCCGGGTCATGAACTCGTCGGGAGTGACCCCGAGCATCTGTTCGATGCCCGGGCTCGTGTACAGCGGGACGTAGTCCTCCCCGATCACGTTCACGTAGACCACGGCGGGGATCTGCTCGACCAGCGTTCGATAGAGCTCTTCGGTCTCGCGCAGGCTCCGCTCCGTCTGTTGCCGGTGGATCGCGGCCCCGAGCGTTCCGGCGGCCGCGCGGAGGGCGTCGATCTCGGCGCTCGTCCATCCGCGCTCGTGTTCGCAATCGTCGAACCCGATCGAGCCCCACCATTCCTTCCCGGCGAACACGGGCATGTCGAGGAGCGAGACGATCCCCTGCGACGCGAAGTCATCCTTCGTTGCCGGCGGAAGGTCGGCGACGTTCACCATCCACGGCTCGCCGCGGCCGAGCGCCGCGCGCCATTCGTCCTGGGAGGGATCGAAGGCTTGGTCGATCGTCGCGGGGTTCCCGATCTGAGGCTCCACGCCCGGCGCGCACCACTCGAAGCGATTGGTCGACCCACGCTCGCCGCTCGCCAGCACCACGTTCTCGAACACGTGCGCACGCGACACGGCCGCGCCCTGCCCGAGCCGTCGCAGGACCTCATCGATCGCGTCCTCCCAACGGTCGGCCTGCAGGAACAACTGTGCCGCCGCGCCGATCGTTTCGAGGATCGCATCGCGGCGACCGAGCGCCAGCTCCTGCCGGACCGCCGCCGAGGCGTCCGTGAACGACGCGATCAGATGCGGCTCACCGTTCAGTTCGGTGAGTCCGACCGCCATCCGGGCGACCGCGTCGCGCCCGTCGGGCAGCCGATAGTGGATCCGGGTGACGAGATCCCTCGCGTCCCGCTCGTCGAGCGCGGCGACCTCGCGGAGCACGGCCGCCGCGTCCGTCGCGTCGATCAGGCCGATCTCGTCGGGCCGTCGCCCGAGGAGATCGGCAAGCGACCGGCCGCTCGCACGTTCGAAGGCCGGGTTCGCAGCCACGAAGGTCAGATCGTGCATCCGAAGGACGCACATCGACGACGGGTGATCGCGGAACGTGGACTCATAGACCTGGCCGAGTGCCTCCCCCGTGCGGGCATCCTTCACCACGGCCACGCCCCCGGGAGCTCCATCGGATGCATCGTAGACCCGACGCCGCCGCGCAGGATCAGCCGAGCGTCGCCTTGAGCACGCGGCATGCGCGAAGGGTCACCCACTTGCTGGGACCTCGGCCGGGATCAACGTCCGTCCAGAGCCTTCCGCGGTACCGATGCTCGTTCCGCCATCGACCCTCCGGATCCTGCTTCGACAACACGAGCTCGATCGCGTTCGCCAGCCGAGGATCCTTCGCGCGTCCGAGCTCCGCCAGCACCTCGAGGTTCTGCAGCGCGTCGGCCACGTAGCCGGACGGGAAGCCGAACCGGAACCAGTTGGCGCTGACCGCGGTGTCGGTCGGGTAGTCGGCGATCGCCGGGTCTCGGGAGAGCAGGAGGTCGACCCCGGAGCTGATCGCGGCGCGGACGACGCGCGTCCGCCGCCTCGGCGGGATCGCCGCCAACCCTCGAAGCGCCTTGATCGCGCCCCAGGCGCACGGCTCGGCTCCGTTGATCCAGCACCGGAATCCCGGACCCGTCGTGGCCCAGCGGTGGTAGCCGTCGAATCGCTCACCCGTGATCGAGCGGGCCTGCCAGTCGATGGACGCCCGCACGGACGGGTCGTCAAGGAGGCCGAAGTCGATCAGCGCGCGAAGGATGTTGCCGTTGAGGCAATGCACCACGCCACCATCGCGGTTGCTCCAGCCGAACCCTCCATTGGGAGCCTGCGTGTGCTCAAGGACGTAGCGGCACGCACGGCGGACGCGGCGGTCACCGGGATCCGCGCCCATCTGGTCGAGGAACATCACGGACCAGACCGTGCCCGTGTACTTCGGCCCGTACCCCGGTCCCGGTTTCACCCAGTACCCCGGCGCCTCCTGACCGTCCAGGATCGACGAGATGGGCGGCACGCGCATCGCCGCGGCGCGCGCACGTCGGACCGATGGAGCATCGGCGGGCTCGTCGAGGAGCTCGCGCAGCGCCAGGTGACGGATGGCGGGGTCCCCTTGCTCGAGCAGCCACGGCAGTGGGTCGCCGCGCATCGGGCGCTGCCACGCATCCAACGCGAGTCACTCCTCGTTGAAGTAGACGTTCTTCACTTCGGTGTACAGGGCGGCCGCGTGCATGCCCATCTCGCGGCCGAACCCGCTCTGCTTGTAGCCCCCGAACGGCGCCTCGGTGAGGACGCTGCTCGAGGAGTTCAC
>DATAEV010000146.1:0-4794 GCA_036257875.1 Actinomycetota bacterium
GTCCTGAGCCCGTCCGGAACGAGGTCGTGCAGCAACCGGTCGGCGCGCTCGGCGCTCGCCGTCGCCGGAACCAAGCCCAAGCGACGGGCGACGCGGTGCACGTGCGTATCGACCGGGATCGCGTCGCGGCCCAGGGCGAACGACAGGACGACCGCCGCGGTCTTCGGACCGATGCCGGGTAGCGAGGTGAGGTAGCCGCGCGCCTCCGCGTCCGTCATGCCTCGGAGCCGCGACAGGTCGTAGGCGCCCTCGCGCTGGTGGACCTCGCGAAGGATGGCCTGGATGCGTGGCGCCTTCGTGTTGGCGAGGCCGCCGGAGCGGATCGCATCCGCGAGCGCGGCCTCGGGCGTCGCGACGACCTGAGCCCAGGTGGGGAACTCGTTGCGGAGCGACGTGAACGCCCGGTCGGCGTTCACGTCGCTCGTGTGCTGGCTCAAGACCGTGAGGATCAGCTCGTCGAGGGGATCGGCGGCGCGCGGTGGCGTCAGTGGACCGAAGCGGCGTTCGAGACGCCGGAGGATCGCTCGGACACGCCGAGGCGTCGCGTTCGTGTCCATCGCCCCGGATGGTACGGAACGCGACCTACTCGGACTGACCGCGCGCTGCGTTGCGGAACTGCGTCAGCGACGGCTCGAAGCTGAGCCGGATGGAGCCGGTCGGCCCGTTGCGATGCTTCGCGAGGATCAGCTCGGCCTCGCGCTTCTTCTCGTGATCGGAGTCGTCGCGATGGATGAACATGACGACGTCGCTGTCCTGCTCGAGGGATCCCGATTCCCGCAGATCGGAGAGCTGCGGGCGCTTGTCCGCGCGAGCCTCCGGGTTCCGGTTCAGCTGGGACAGCGCCAGGATCGGGACCTTGAGCTCCTTCGCGAGGAGCTTCAACGAGCGTGAGATCTCGGCCACCTCCTGCTGCCGATTGTCCTGGCGCCGGGTCGCGGGGCTGGTCATGAGCTGGAGGTAGTCGACGATGATCAGCGACAGGCCCTGCTTGCTGGTCTTCATCCGCCGGGCCTTCGCCCGGATGTCGACGATGTTCACGTTGCCTGAGTCCACGATGGAAAGCGGCGCGTCGTGCAGCGTCTCGCCCGCCGACACGACGCGGGTCCAGTCGTCCGGCCCCACCCGCTTGTTGCGGATCCGGTCCCACGGCACCCGGGCTTCGGCGCACAGCAAACGCATCCCGATCTCGTACCGCGACATCTCGAGGGAGAACATGGCGACCGGCTCGTGCGTGACCGCAACGTTGCGCGCGATGTTCATAGCGAGCGAGGACTTCCCGATCCCGGGGCGGGCCGCGATGATCACGAGGTTGCCGCCCTGCAATCCCGAGGTGAGGTCGTCGAGGTCCCGGAACCCGGTGGGCAGCCCGGTGTACGCGGACTCGCGGTTCTGGATCGCCTCCAGCTCCGACATGGCGTCGTTGACGAGGTCGCCGATGGCCGCGGCATCCTCGGTGTCCTCCCGTCGCGCGACGTCGTAGATCCGTTGCTCAGCCGTGTCGGCGATCTCGTCGGCATCGTGCGAGCCTGCGTAGGCGACGTCCATGATGTCGGCAGCTGCGCCGATCAAGCGGCGCCGGAGCGCCGCATCCGAGACGATCTTCGCGTAGTGAGACGCGCTGGCGGGTGTGGGAACGTCGTCGACCAGGTCCCGCAGGTAGAGGGCGCCACCGACCTCATCCAGCAAGCCCGACCGGCGCAGCGAATCGACGGCGGTGATGACGTCGACCGGCTCGCCGTGACCGAAGAGCGCGCGAACGGCGGCGTAGATCTTTCCGTGCGCGGAGCGATAGAAGTCCTCGGCGTCGAGGATCTCGACCACGTCGGCCATGGCTTCGGCCGACAGGAGCATGGCCCCCAGCACCGACCGTTCCGCTTCGAGGTCTTGCGGCGGGAGGCGATGGCCGGCAGGGATGCGGACGACCTCTTCAGCCGCGCGTGCCACCCCTGGACGCCCCCCTTCCGAACCCCAACTCTGACCGACGCCGGAGGCTACGCTCAGGAGGCTCCGGGCGACAGTGGACAACCCCTGTGGATTGACGAAGGCCAGGTCGTCGCCCGAGTTTCCTTGTCACTCCGCCCCTGAGCAGCCTTTTCCCCATGTGGATTCCTCTGTGGACAATTGTGGATAGCGCCTCTGACACGGTTCGGGCCCGTATCCTCCGCAGCCATGGACGCGCCGCCGCTCGAGGCCGTCGTCTTCGACATGGACGGCACGCTGATCGACTCCTCACGGGTCGTCCCGGCGGCTTTCGTTGCCACGATCGAGGAGCTGGGCGGTCCGACCCTCGATCGGGATGAGGTGATCGCGAGCTACGTCCTGGGCCCGCCCGCAACGATCATGGAGCACTTCCTCGGCAGGGCGGTCGAGCCATCTGAGATCGACGGGTATCACGCTCGCTTGCGGGCCGAGGCCGAACGTCGCGGCGTCCAGCCGTTTCCGGGGATCCCGGAAGCGCTCGAGGCGCTCGCGAGGTCCGTCGCGTTGGGCGCCTTCACGAACGCCGACCTCGGGAACGTGGACGTGCTTCTCGGGGCGGCGGGTCTCCGGGACCGGTTCGCGGTCGTGGTCGGCGCGGACGAGGTCGCACCGAATTTCAAGCCGGCGCCCGACGGGCTCCTCCTGGCGTGCGAACGCTTGCAGGTGCCCGCCGAGCGCACCGCTTACGTCGGCGATTCGCCGCAGGACGGCGAGACGGCGCACCACGCCGGAGCCCTGGCGGTCGCTGCGAGATGGGGGCACCTGATGGAGGACGTCGGTTGGTTCGACGTCGTGGCTGATCGACCCACGGATCTGCCGGCGGTGCTGGGTCTCGCGTGACGGATGCGGGGGCGGCCTTCGGCCGCCCCGCATCAGCCTTCTGCGACGACCTCCACCGTAAGCACGGGCTCGACCTCGGGGAAGAGCTTGACGCGCACCTCGTGCGTCCCGATCGAACGGATCGGCTCCTCCAGGTGCACATCTCGGCGATCGACGGTCACGCCGACCTGCGCCGTCACCGCTTCCGCGATGTCCGCAGCGGTGACCGATCCGAAGAGCTTGCCCTCTTCACCCGCGCGAGCGGAGATCTGCAGAGCCCCTTGCGCGATGAGCTTGGAAGCGAGCGCTTCGAACTCCACCTTCTGCTTCGACAACCGGGCGTTGTGACCCCGTTTGAGCGTCTCGGCTTGCTTCAGGGCGCCCTTCTCGGCCCTGATGGCCATGCCCCGGGGGATCAGGTAGTTGCGCGCGTAGCCGTCGGCCACCTCAGCCACGTCCCCGGGGTCCCCGAGCTTGTCGACGGACTTCTGGAGGATGACCTTCATCGCGCGCTGTAGGGGAGCAGGGCCATCTCGCGGGCGTTCTTGACGGCCGTCGCGACGTCACGCTGGTGCTGGACGCAGTTGCCCGTGACGCGACGCGCTCGGATCTTTCCGCGCTCGGACACGAACTTCCGCAACATGATGACGTCCTTGTAGTCGACGTAATCGATGTGGTCCTTGCAGAAGATGCAGATCTTCCTCTTCTGCTTCTTCTGCCACGCGGCGTCCTTCTCCTTCTTGCGAGCGGACGACCGCTCTGGCTTCCTTGGTTTACCCGGCATCCAGTGGTGTCTCCTCGTTGTCCGTGGACGCGCCGACCGGCGCCGCAACCGCGGCACCCCAGTCCCCGCCGGATGACGCGGACGAGCTGCGGCTCGTCTTCGTGACGCTGGCGGTCGCCCATTTCAGGCTGGGGCCGAGGTCGTCGGCCTCGATCTCCACCACGGTCCGCTTCTCGCCCTCCTGGTTCTCCCAGGAACGCTGCTTCAGCCGTCCGGTCACCACGACCCTGCTGCCGCGCGTGAGCGTCTCCGCGGCGTTCTCGGCAAGACTCCGCCAGCAGTTGATCGTGAAGAACGACGTGTCGCCGTCCGTCCAGTTGCCGGCCGCGTCACGGATCCGGGTGGAATACGCGACCCGGAAGTTGGCCACCGCGGCGCCGTTCGCCGTGTAGCGCAGCTCGGGGTCATCCGTGAGGTTACCGACGATCGTGATCTGGTTGTCGCTCGCCATGGAGCGGTCCCCCTTCTGGGTCGCTTACGCCTCCGTGGAGGCGGGGGAAGCGGTTGTCTTCGCTTTCTCGGATACCTTGTCGGGCAGGAGCAGGATCTTGTGCCGGATCACCTCATCGGCGAGCTTGAGCGTGTGGTCCAGCTCCGATTGAACCGAAGGTTCCGCCTCGAAGCGGACCACCACGTAATACCCCTCGTGTTGGCGCGCGATCTCGTAGGCGAAACGCCTGCGGCCCCATCGATCGATCGAGTCGACCTTCCCGCCGGTGGGCGCGATGGTCTTGGCGATGCGATCGACCGCGGTGCTCACCGTGGCTTCGTCGGCCTCGGCGGGCAGGATGAACATGCATTCGTACTCCCTCAACATTCACCTCCTCTGGGCTGGACGGCCCCCCGCGAGGGGGAGCAGAAGGATGAGGGCTGTCCAGAGTGTACGGGACGTCCGTCTCAGGCGGCGGGCGCAGCTTGGCGCGCGACGCCGGCGTAGCGGTAGAGCCCGTCTCGCAGCACGTAACGAACGATGCTTGGTTGCTCCGGCCCTGGGAGTCCTGGAACGTCGAGCTCACGGGGAACGGGGCCTTCGGACAGCGGGTAGCAGCGGCCATCGAACGGACCCCCCGCCAGGATCCCGAACCGAGCATCCCCCAACGTGAGGAGTTGGGCCCATGGTTCGTGCTGCACGGTGTCGGTCATCCTGATCGCCTCCTCGTTTCCTGCTCGTACAGGGGGCACCGTACCCACCGGTACTGACATACGAACGT
>DATAEV010000150.1:0-4303 GCA_036257875.1 Actinomycetota bacterium
CCCCTGATGGAACCCCACCCAGATCGCCGCGGTCAGCTGTGGCACGGAGCCGATGAACCACGCGTTGTCGTGGTTGTCATCGGTTCCGGTCTTCCCGATCTGGGGACGCCCGATGTTGGCCGCCGTTCCGGTGCCGTAGAGGACCGCGTCTTGCAAGATCCCGTCCGCGGCCGCCGCGACGTCGGGGCTGACGACCTGCTGGGGGCGCGGGTCCGCCTGCCAGAGGAGGTCACCGTTCGCGTCGGACACCGTCACGACCGGCAGCGGGTCGACGCGACGTCCACCCGTCGCGAGCGTCCCGTACGCGCTCGCCATCTCGAGCGTGTTGGCTTCGTTCGAGCCGAGGACCGCGGACAGGTAGGGCTGTAACGGCGTGCTCGGGGTGGCGACCTTGGGGCAGCACCGCATCCCCATCCGCTGCGCCGTCTCGACGACGGCCTCCGGGGTGAGACGCTCGATCAGCTGCGCGAACACCGTGTTGACCGAGTAAACCGTCGCGGATCGGAGGCTCATGGTGCCGTATCCATTGCCTTCGGCGTTCGTGACGTGCCAGTACCCGCCGCCCGGAAGTGGGATGTCGATCGTTGCGGGGGCCACGAACGTCGTATCGGGAGAGATCCCATGCTCGAGGGCGGTCACCAAGGCGAACGCCTTGAAGGCGGATCCCGTCTGCCTGCCGGACCCGCCGGCCCCGGTCGCGAGGTTGACGCGTCCGGCGGCGTCGTTCGCCCAGTACGCGGCGTCCTTTCCACCGACCATGGCTCGGACGTACCCGGTTCGAGGATCGAGGACGGTCACGGCTGCATCGGGATCGGTCGGATACGTGAGGACGCTCGACACGGCGTCCTGCGCGGCTGCCTGGACGCTGGGGTCGAGCGTCGTCGTGATCCGCAAACCGCCCGTGAACAACAACCGATAGCGGTCGTCGTACGTTTTCCCGAACGCAGGGTTCGTCAGGAACCAGCGCTTGAAGTAGTCGACGAAGTACGGGTAGGGGTAGCGGAGCTCGGCCCGGTCGCGCCGCAGCACGATCCTCTCCCGAAGCGCCTCACGGTACGCACGGTTCGTGATGTATCCCTGGTCCCGCATCAGCCGAAGGACGACGTTCCGCCTGCCGATCGCCGAGGAGCGCCGGATGAAGGGGTCGAAATGATTCGGCGCGGTGACCAGCCCGGCCAGCATCGCGCATTCGGCGAGTGTCAGAGCGCTGGCATCGACACCGATGTACGTCTTGGCTGCCGCTTGGATGCCGTAGGCGCCCTCACCGAAGTACACGGTGTTCAGGTACCGCGTCAGGATCTCTTGCTTCGACAAGCGGTTCTCGAGCTGCCACGCCAAGAGAGCTTCGTCGATCTTCCTGCCGAAACTCTGCTGATCGCCGGTATAGAGGTTCTTCACGAGTTGTTGCGTGATCGTGGAACCACCCTCGACGACGTGACCGCTCCGAAGATCGTTCACGGCGGCGCGCAGGATCGCCTCCGGATCCACACCGTGGTGGCTGTAGAAGCGTCGGTCCTCGATCGCGACGACCGCGTCCCGGATGTTCTGCGTCATCTGAACGCTCGTGAGGGCGACCCGATCCTCGGTCGCGTGCAGCGAGGTGATCAGCGATCCGTCGGCCGCGTACAGGAACGAGGTCTGTGCGAGCGGTCGTGCGTGGTAGTCCTGCAGCCGCGGGAGGCTGCACGCCGACAACCCGCCGAGGAAGCAGGCGAACACGACAAAGGCGGCGAGGGGTCCCCGGACCTTCCGCATACGCGCGAAGCGTACCCCCGAACTCCAACGTTCCCGCGGAGGCGCTTGGTAGCATCGCGGCGCCATGGCCGACGATGCCCTCGCGAGGCTGCAGAGCGGGGCCGCGGAGATCGCTCCCGAGGGTGGGCTGGCGGCGAAGCTCGCGCTCGGGAGGCCGCTGCGCGTCAAGCTCGGTCTGGACCCCACCGCTCCGACCGTGACGCTGGGCTGGGCGGTCGTCCTGCGGAAGTTGCGGCAGTTCCAAGATGCCGGACATCAAGCCGTCTTGATCGTCGGCGACTTCACCGCTCGCGTCGGGGACCCATCAGGCAGATCCTCCACCCGCCCGACGCTTTCGAAAGAGGAGGTCGATGCCTTCGCCGAACGCGTGCTGTCCCAATTCTGGAAGGTGATCGACCGTGACCGGGTCGAGCTCCGGCGCAACTCCGAGTGGTTGGAGTCACTCGGCGTCGAGGACGTGCTTCGACTGACGGCGTCGACGACGGTGGCGCGGATGCTCGAGCGAGACGACTTCGCGAACCGGTACGCGGCCGGGAAGCCCATCTCGCTCATGGAGTTCCTGTATCCGCTGCTTCAGGGAGCCGATTCCGTGGCCGTCGAGGCCGACGTTGAGCTCGGGGGCACCGACCAGTTGTTCAACCTGCTCGTCGGCCGGGAGCTCCAGAGAGACGCAGGCAAGGACCCGCAGATCGCGCTGACGATGCCCTTGCTCGAGGGGTTGGACGGGGTTCAGAAGATGAGCCAATCCCTCGGGAACTACGTCGGGGTCGACGACCCCCCCGAAGACATGTTCGGCAAGTTGATGTCGATCCCCGACCAGCTCATCGCGAAGTACGAGCTCTTGTGCACGGACCTCGGCGTGGACGACCACGCTCGCGTGTCGGCGGGGCTCTCTGAAGGTTCGCTCCACCCGAACGAAGAGAAACGACGGATGGCGAGGACGATCGTCGATCTGTACCACGGGCTCGGGGCGGGGGAGGCGGCGGAGCGGCGGTTCGATCTGATCCACAAGGAGCACGGGATACCGGAGGATCCGCCGGACGTCCGGGTGCCCATGAGCGTCTTCCGGAAAGAGCAGGACGGGATGTGGAGCGTCCATGTTCCCGCCCTCCTCGAGGCGATGGGGCTCGTGAGCAGCCGCTCGGAAGCGAGGCGGCTGCAGGCTCAGGGCGGTGTCCGCATGGATGGGCAGGCGCAACCGAGCGAGGACCTGCCGATCGAGGGCGAACCGCCGGGAGCGATATCCGGCTCGGTGTGGCAGGTCGGGCGCCGGCGGTTCGCGCGGCTGGCGGGGATGAGGGACTGACCCGCCGCCCAGGGAACAGGCGTTCGAGCGCGGAGCTCCGGTTGACGCCTCCGGGGGGGCTGCTAGTCTCTCCTCCGGCGCGGCCCCTGCGCGAGGTCAAGCACCTCTGCGTGGGTCTCTCGTGTCCACTCGCACCTTGAGAACTGAACAGCGTGTGAAGCCAGTGACCTCGTCACTCCGAGGCCGGTTCGCCGTGCCCTCGGCTTGACGACCGTACACAACAAGAACCGTTCCGCAGATCATGCGGGGCGGGTCAGGAGGTCGGCCGAAGGTGCCTCTTCGGTCGGCCGACTCCAGAAGACAGCGAAGCCGGCCTTCGGGCCGGGTGAGCGATCTCTACGGAGAGTTTGATCCTGGCTCAGGACGAACGCTGGCGGCGCGCCTAACACATGCAAGTCGAACGGTGAACGGAGCTTCGGCTCCGGGATCAGTGGCGAACGGGTGCGTAACACGTGGGCAACCTGCCCCAGACCCTGGGATAACCCCGGGAAACCGGAGCTAATACCGGATACTCCGGCCGAACCGCATGGCTCGGCCGGGAAAGGTCCGCCGGTCTGGGATGGGCCCGCGGCCTATCAGCTTGTTGGTGAGGTAACGGCTCACCAAGGCGACGACGGGTAGCTGGTCTGAGAGGACGACCAGCCACACTGGGACTGAGATACGGCCCAGACTCCTACGGGAGGCAGCAGTGGGGAATCTTGCACAATGGGCGAAAGCCTGATGCAGCGACGCCGCGTGAGGGATGAAGGCCCTCGGGTTGTAAACCTCTTTCGGCAGGGACGAAGCGATCGTGACGGTACCTGCAGAAGAAGCCTCGGCTAACTACGTGCCAGCAGCCGCGGTAAGACGTAGGAGGCGAGCGTTGTCCGGATTCATTGGGCGTAAAGAGCGCGCAGGCGGCTTGGTAAGTCGGATGTGAAAACCCGAGGCTCAACCTCGGGCGTGCATCCGAAACTGCTCGGCTAGAGGTAGGTAGGGGAGATCGGAATTCCTGGTGTAGCGGTGAAATGCGCAGATATCAGGAGGAACACCGGTGGCGAAGGCGGATCTCTGGGCCTTACCTGACGCTCAGGCGCGAAAGCTAGGGGAGCGAACTGGATTAGATACCCAGGTAGTCCTAGCCGTAAACGTTGGGTGCTAGGTGTGGGCGGACATCGACCCCGTCCGTGCCGAAGCTAACGCATTAAGCACCCCGCCTGGGGAGTACGGCCGCAAGGCTAAAACTCAAAGGAATTGACGGGG
>DATAEV010000151.1:0-2810 GCA_036257875.1 Actinomycetota bacterium
CGCTGATGGCCGGGGTCGACGAGTACGCGACCAAGCCGATCACGCGGGAAGCGCTCGCCGAGAAGCTCGGCCTGGTCGGTCTGGTCGAACAAGACTGATGGGTCGGCCACGCGTCCTGGTCGTCGACGACTCGGTCGTCGCCCGCCGTCTCGTGTCGACGGCCCTCGCGACCGAGGGGTCCGTCGAGGTGGTTGGCGTGGCGCCGGACGGCCGCGTGGCATTGGCCAACATCGAACGGCTGCGGCCGGATGTCGTGACGCTCGACGTCGACATGCCCGTGATGGACGGTCTGGAGACGCTCGAGGCGATCCGTGAGCGCTGGCCGCATCTGATCGTCATCATGTTCAGCACCTACACGGCACGCGGCGCGCAGATCACGCTGGAGGCGCTGGCGTTGGGGGCGAACGACTACGTCGTCAAGCCAAGCGGCGCCGCGAGCCCGACCGAGGCGATGGGGCGGATCCGCGAGGAGCTCCTGCCGAGGATCCTCACGCTGCACCCGGGCGCGCCCCCCGACGGCACAACCCGTCCAACGGTCGTCGCCGAACCCGTCTCGCCGGCCGCCGGACCCGCTGCCCGCATCGACGTGATCGCGATCGGAGTGTCGACCGGGGGACCGACGGCCCTCGGAACGGTGCTCCCCGAGCTCTCTTCGCGCTTCCCGGTCCCCGTGCTGATCGTGCAGCACATGCCGCCGATGTTCACACGGGTCCTGGCAGAGCGTCTGGACCGTACGTCGGCGCTGCGCGTGGTGGAGGCGGCCGACAGCCAGGTCCTGGACGCCGGCGGAGCGTGGCTCGCGCCCGGCGACCGCCACATGACGGTGGAGCGCGCCGGAGCGCAGGTGCGGATCCGCATCGGCGTGGGTCCCCGCGAGAACTCCTGCCGCCCATCCGTCGACCCACTCTTCCGCTCCGTCGCCGAAGCGTACGGACCCCACGCCCTCGGCATCGTGATGACCGGGATGGGGAGCGACGGGATGCGGGGTGCTCTGGAGCTCCACGCAGCGGGAGCCCGGGTGATCGTGCAAGACGAAGCGTCGAGCGTCGTGTGGGGCATGCCGGGGTTCGTCGTGCAGTCGAGGATCGCGGACGCCATCGTCCCGCTAGCGGGACTGTCCGCCGAGATCGAGCGCCGGCTCGATGTCGGCCGTGTCCGGACGCCTCTGCGATCACCGGTCGGGGTGGGTCCCTGATGCTCGCGGAGCAGGACTTCCGGTACATCCAAGACCTCGTCCGCGAGCGAGCCGCGATCGTGCTCGATCCGGGGAAGGAGTACCTCGCCGTCACCCGCCTGGATCCGCTCGTACGCCGTGCCGGGCTGGGTTCGCTCTCCGAGCTGGTGACTGCCCTCCGCGAGGGACGGACGTCCGCGCTCCATGAGGAGGTCGTCGATGCGCTGACCACCAACGAGACGACTTGGTTCCGAGACGTGCATCCGTTCGAGCGCCTCCGTACCCACGTGCTGCCCGACCTGATCGAGCGGAAACGGCTGTCGCGCACGCTCTTCATCTGGTCGGCCGGCTGCTCGAGCGGCCAGGAACCGTACAGCCTTGCGATGTTGCTGCGCGAGGACTTCCCCGAGCTGGATGACTGGCAGATCTCGATCGTAGGTACCGACGTGTCCGCCGCGATGCTCGAACGGGCACGGGCGGGGTTGTACGGACAGATCGAGGTCAACCGAGGGCTGCCGGCCCACCTCTTGGTGAAGTACTTCCATCGGGCCGGGGTGGGGTGGGAACTGGACCAGCGGATCCGTTCGATGGTCCGGTTCGAGCGGCGGAACCTCATGGGGCCGTGGACGAACCTCCCCCCCATGGACCTCGTGCTGATGCGCAACGTGATGATCTATTTCGACATGGCGACCAAGCGGGAGCTGTTGGCGCGCGTCCGCGACGTGCTGGCGCCGCACGGATACCTGCTCCTCGGATCGTCGGAGACGACCTTGCACATCGATGGAGCCTTCCGTCGCGACGCGGTGGCCCCTACCGGGTGGTACCGCAAGGAACAACGATCCCCCGTGCGTACGGGGCAGGGATAAGGAGGACGGTCATGGAATTCAGTGCGGAGGATCTCGGTCAGATCGTGAGCGACATCTGGACCTCGATGCTCGGGTTCCCGGTCCAGGCGAGGAGCGCGCCAGCCCAGATGAACGGGACCAGGCACCTGTCGGCATCCGTCCAGATCTCCGGCGGGTGGGACGGCACCGTCTTGGTCAGCTGCGCCGAGGGCCTGGCGCGCAAGGTGGCGGCGACGATGTTCGACGTCGAGGAGAGCACGACGACGGACGACGAGATCCGCGACGCCCTCGGCGAGGTCGCGAACATGACGGCGGGCAACGTCAAAGCGCTCGTCGAGAGCTACTGCAGACTGTCGCTCCCGATGGTCGCCGAGGGCCGAGAGCTCGCGATCAGCATCCCCGGCAGTCGCGTGGTCGCGCAAGCGTCGTTCGACTGCGACGACGCGCCGCTCACGATCGAGGTGTACGAGAAGGCGGCCTGATCCCAGGGATCCCTGCCCCGTGGGAACGGAAGGGGCGCCGCCCGCGAAGCGGGCGGCGCCCCTTCTTTTCCGTCCCGTTGGGGCCACGGCTACGCCGTCGCCCCACCCCCATCCGCGCCCTTCGGCTTGGTCGGGTCGATCCGGATCCCCGGCCCCATCGTCGTGGAGACGACGAGTGAGCGGATGTACCGCCCCTTCGCCGAGGACGGCTTCGCTCTCAGGATCTCGTCGACGACCGCGAGGTAGTTCTCGAGCAGGGCGCGCTCCTCGAACGACTTCTTCCCGATCACCATGTGCACGTTGCCCGTC
>DATAEV010000159.1:0-4965 GCA_036257875.1 Actinomycetota bacterium
GCGTCCGACGAGGCGAGCGGCATGACGGGAACGACCGTGAACCTGGCGATGGGAAGTTTGGATGACTGAGGAGGATGAACGATGACAGATCACCCGATCGCGACGCATGACGAGTGGCTCGCGGCACGCGAGGAACTGCTCGAGCGAGAGAAGGAACACACCCGACTCGGCGATGAGCTCGCGAAGCAGCGTCGCGAGCTGCCGTGGGTGCGCGTGGACAAGGACTACCGCTTCGAGACGGACGACGGCGAGAAGTCGCTCGTCGAGCTGTTCGACGGTCGCTCGCAACTGCTCGTGTACCACTTCATGTTCGGCCCGAGCTACGAGGCCGGCTGCCCCGTCAACTCGTCGATCGCCGATTCGATCGATGGCGTGCTCCCGCATCTGCACGCCCGTGACGTGACCTTCATCCTGGTCTCACAGGCACCGATCGAGAAGCTCCGCGCGTACAACCGCCGCATGGGCTGGAGCCTTCCCTGGGTCTCGTCCTCGCCGGGCGACTTCAACTTCGACCTCGGCTTCTCGCAGACGGAAGAACGGTCTCGGGAAGCGGCGGCACAGATCCGCTTGCCCGCGCGCGAGTCGTTGGGGGACGCGTTCCCGCCGATCGTGGAGCAGAACGCCCGCGCATCGGGGACCGACATCGTCGGGTACCTCACCGAAAGCCCGGGGTTCAGCGCGTTCGTGCGCGACGGCGGGGACGTGTACCAGGCCTACTCGACGACCTGGCGCGGGTTGGAGTTCATCATGAGCTACTACCCGATCCTCGACCACGCACCCAAAGGGCGCGACGAGGGCGACGCGTGGCAGCTCTGGATCCGCCGGCACGATGAGTACGGTCGCGGGTAGCTCGGTTCGGCTGCTCGTACGATGCGTGAGCCATGACGCACCGGATGGGTATCGACCGTGCCTTCGTGGAGGGTTGGGCGGAGTACCAACGGTTGCTGCTCGAGGCGATAGGGCCGCTGACCGCCGAGCAGCTGTCCTCGAGGACGGCGCCGTTCCAATGGGCGGTGTGGCAGCTCGCTGCCCACATGGCGAGCTCGCGCGCGTACTGGTTCCACGATGTGCTCGGTGAGGGCGACGCCGCGGTTCGCGAGATGTTCCGCGTCGACTCGACGACGGCCCCGGGCCTGCCGCTCGAGAACGCGGATTGGGAGGACGACGAGCATCACCCCCGCACGGCGAGCGAATTGGTCGGGGCGTTCGATCGAACGTGGGCGATGATGGGCCCCAGCCTCGGTCGGTGGACGGCGGAAGACCTCGTCGTGGAGTTCCCTCGGTCCCGCCGGAGCGGCGAGGTCCGCACCGTGACTCGAGCATGGGTCGTGTGGCACCTGATCGAGCACGACCTTCACCACGGCGGCGAGATCTCGCAGATCCTCGGCAGCAACGGGATCCCCGCGCCCGAGCTTTGAGGCTCGCTGAAGGGCTCTCCGCTCGCCGATCCCTACGATGAGGTCGATCAGGTGATCCGGTACGCCTCGACGCGGTCGACGAGCTCGGCCGGCCGGCTGAGGGCGACGAGATGGCCGCCGGGGATCTCGTCCGCGTGGAGCGCCAGCCGCTCTCGGGCGATGCGCCGCTGGAAGTCCGCCGGGAAGAGCCGGTCGTCGCGACCGACGAGCACGCGCGTCGGCACGTCGGGCCACGCGTCGAGGGGCCAGGCCTCCGTCATCGGGGTCCACGATTGCTCCGGCTCGCCTCGCCCGAAAGCCTCGGCACGGATCTGCTGCGGGACGTCGTGGAAGTAGACGGTCGTGTCGTCGTCGGCGGCTTCGGGCGGGAGCCCGAGTGCGGCTAGGTGGGCGTGCATCGCTTCCGACTGACCAGTGTTGAACCACCAATCGGCTCCCGTCTCGCCCGGCTGCGGGATCATCGCGTTCAGCAGGAGAAGAAGCTCGATCGGGGTCCGTTCGCAGACCAGTGGCGCGCTGAAGCCGGCGAGCGATTGGGCGACGAGGATCACACCGGTCCGTTCTCCGATCGCGTCCGCGATCGCGTCCGCGTACGCGGTCCAACCCGCCGAATCATCGCCCGCCGGCAGTGAGACCGCCACGGCGTCGTGGCCTCGCTCCTGGAGCCGGGGGACGAGGAGATGCCAGTATCTGGCATCCCCTCCGGCGCCGGGGATCAGCACGAACATCGTGTCCGCCACGTCCGACCTCTCCTTCCTCGGGTACGACGAGGTTCAGGAGCCAACCTATCCCGGGCCGCCGGCACCGCCCGCTGACTCGGCCTGGCTACGATGCCGCTCATGAAGAGGACCTACTCGGCCGAGGAGATCGCCGCGGAGGCGGCATGTCCCGAGGACCGGGTCGCGTGGGCGACGAGGATGGGGCTGATCACGCCCGACGAGGACGGCCGGTTCACCTTTGGCGACGTGCTCACGGTCAAGATGGTGTCGGCGCTGCTCGATGGAGGCGTCCCCGCTACGTCGATGGAACGCGCAGCCGCCGATGGGAGTCTGTCCTTCCGGCGGACCGACGAGTATCTCCCGTACGAGCCGGGTCGTCGCTCGGACCGGACGTTCGCCGACTTCCAGAGGAGCGCCGGACCAAGGGCCGAGCTGCTGCCCGCCGTCTACGAGGTCCTCGGCTTGCCGAAGCCCGACCCTTCAGCTCCGATCCACGTCGACGAGGAGGCACTCTTCGAACGCTTCCTCGATGCGTGGGCGATGTCGCCGGACGACGACGCGCCGATCCGTGCCGCCAGGCTGATGGCGCAGGGTGCCCGCGCGGCGATGCTCGGGTGGATGGACCTCCTGGATGAGCAGCTCGCGCAGCCGGCGCGTGAACGCCTCTACCGCGGCGAGCTCGATGAGTTCCCCGACGACGTGCGCGTCGCATTCATGAAGGCCACCAACCTCGCTCCCGAGATGTTCACGTGGCTGAGTGCCCGGTATCTGGAACATCGCAGCGTGAACGGCATCGTCGAAGGGTTCGAGCAGTTCCTCGCCTCGCGTGGGTTGGCACCGATCCCCGACCCACGGGCGCCGCCGGCGATCGTCTTCGTCGATCTCTCCGGGTTCACGCGCCTCACGCATGAGCGCGGCGATCGCTCGGCGGTCGTGGCTGCAACGTCGCTCCAGCGTCATGCCGACGCCGTGGCGACCCGCCATGGTGGTCGCCTCGTGAAGCTCCTGGGGGATGGCGCCATGATGCGGCTGACGGATGCGACCTCCGGAGTGCATGCCGCGCTCGACCTCGTCGACACGATGAGCGGGGAAGGTGCGCTCTCACCGCACGCGGGAGTGCATGCCGGATCCGTGATCGAGCGTGATCTGGACGTCTTCGGGGAGACGGTGAACCTCGCGTCGCGGATCGCGGAAGCGGCGGGGCCCGGTGAGGTCCTCGCCAGCGAAGTGATCATGGACGAGACAGGCGTTGCGACGTTCGCGTTCGAACGGACCGGCGATGTGCAACTGAAGGGCCTCCCAGAGCCCATCCCGCTCTTCCGCGTGAGCCGGCACCGAGGGGAGCGGGAATGACCGACCCCGTCGATCGGGGACGAAGACTTCCGCGGGAAGTGGACCGGTCGCCTGGATGAGCGCTACGTCCGCGAGCGCTGCCTTACCGAAGCCCAGGTGACGACGGCCAAGATCCCGATCGAACAGACCACGCCCGCCACCGTCCGGACGAAGGCCGCCCCTCGAGCGAGCGTTCCCGCCCAGACGAGGGATGAGCCGAGCACGAGCGTCCCGAGCGACAGCAGGCCGAGCTGGATCAGGCGGCGTTCCGTTACCTGGGCTTCGTTGACGACGCGGGAACGAGCGTCGAGCGACCACATCACCAGCTCGGCCAGGACCAGGAGCCCCGTCGCGACGAAGGCAGCGCCGACGTCGACCGCTCCACGTCCGATCTGCAGGACCGTGTATTCGGCGCCGAGCGCGACGACGCCCCACCACGTCGCGCCGGCCCAGCCGGCGAGGGCGACCACCGTCGCGAGGACGCCGACCCCGCCGAAGCCCCAGAGCCAGGCGGCCCGGTCGCTGCTCCCTAGCGCGGAGACGATCGCGAGCACCGCCGCGAGCCCGAGTGCGGCGCCCGCCGTGGCTAGGCGTACCGGAGACGTGCCCCGCGCCTCGATGTTTCCACCTCCCACATCGCTCGTTGGAAGTGATCCCCGTCGCGCCACTCGGCGACCGAGATCCCGACGCGCCGGAGGTCGCGGTGCAGCGTCTCGCGCTCCATGGTCCAGACCCTGCGGGCGAGCTCCGACACAGGGTCGTCCGACGGCGGGGATTCGGTCGGTACGGGGGAGACGTCGATGACCGCGACGTCGAACGCACGACCGCGGAGATCGAACAGCGCGCCGATGCTTCGATCGTCCAGCAGGGGGGTCACGGCGAGGACCAGCGCCTTCGGGGGAAGCGTGCGGATCGGGATCACGTTGATGCCCTTCCACGCGTAGTTCACCGCGACCTCGGTATCCAGGAGTGCCTCGATGATCCGGTACTCCTGACGGATCCCCATCCCCGGCATGAGCCAGCGGAGCACGCCGCCGAAGCTCACGAGCCCGACCCGATCACGGCGTTCGAGGTACACGCTGACGATCGACGCGGCGGCCCGGACCGCACGCTCGACCGTCGTGGAGCTGCCCGTCCGCACGTCGGAGAAGGTGTCGAGGAACACGACCACGTCGGTGTTCCGCTCCGGGTGGTGCTCGCGGACCCACGGCGAGCCTCGCCGGGCCGTGGTCTTCGGATCGATCGAGCGCACGACATCTCCGGGAACGAACGGGCGCAACCCCGCGAACTCGATCCCGTCCCCGACGCGCCGTGCCACCTGGTTGCCGATGGAGAGTTGGGTCAGGGCGGGTCGGACCAGCGCGCGGAGCGTCTCCGTGCGGGGGAAGACCCTGATCGGCCGGCGTGCATCGAGTCGGTCGTCGTACCGGAACAGGTCGAAGCGATCGTGGGCGCGGACGTGCAGGTCGCCGAGCTCGAAGACGCCCCACCGGGGG
>DATAEV010000160.1:0-2576 GCA_036257875.1 Actinomycetota bacterium
CGAGCCCTCCGTGAGCTCCCGCACGACCACGACGTCCGCACGTTCGTACCGGGATCGCACGCCCGGATACAGCCTGCATGGGCGCACCGCCGCGTACAGGCCCAGGGCGACCCGGAGCCCGACGTTCACGCTCCGGAAGCCGGCCGGCGTGCCGAGCGGCCCCTTCAGCGCGACGTGGTTGCTCCGGATCGACTCGATCACCCGGGGAGGAAGTGGCGTCCCCTCGGCCTCGATGACCGAGAGCCCCGCGGGTTGGACGTCCCACTCGATCTCGGCGCCGGTGGCCTCGACCACCACCCGGGCGGCGTCGACCAGCTCGGGTCCCACCCCGTCGCCCGGGATCAGCGTGATCCGGTGAACCGTCACGCCGGAGATTGTGATGGGATGATGGGTGGAGCGACCATCATGACCCTTGGCCCGAAGGCGGGGAGAGTCCGGTGACCGATAGAGGCCTTCGCGAGATCGTGGCAGCCGAGACCCGGCTGTCCGACATCGACGGGCAAGCGGGCCGCCTGTGGTACGTGGGCTACGACATCAACGACCTGGCCGGTCGAACCTCCTACGAGGAGGTCGTGCACCTGCTCCACGAGCTCCGCCTGCCGAACCAGACAGAGCTGGACGCGCTCCACGACTTCATGGTCGAGGAGCGCGAGGTCTCGAAGTTCCTGCGCGACGACCTCATGCCCACCCTCGCCCAACAGACCTCGCCGATGTCGATGCTGCGCACGAGCGTTTCGGCGGCGTCGGCGTACGACCCGGACGGGTGGGACGACTCCGTCGAGGCCGACCGGCGAAAGGCGCTCCGTCTGATCGCGAAGACCCCGACCCTGCTCGCTATCTACCACCGGATGCGGACGGGCCAGGAGATGGTCCCGCCCAGTAACAAGCTTCCCCACGCCGCGAACTTCCTCCACATGCTGCTCGGCCTCGAGCCGTCCCAGGAGGACGCCGAGGCGATCGACACGACGTTCGTGCTGTACGCCGACCACACGATGAACGCCTCGACGTTCACGGCCCGGATCGTCGCCTCGACCTTGGCGGACATGTTCTCGGCGATCACCGCGGCGATCGCCGCGCTCAAGGGACCGCTGCACGGCGGTGCCAATGAGGAGTCGATGAAGATGCTCGAGGAGGTCGGGTCGCCGGACCGCGCCGAGGCGTACGTCCGCGGCCGGCTCGAGCGCCACCAGAAGGTGATGGGATTCGGCCACGCCGTCTACAAGACGATGGACCCGAGGGCGGTGGTGCTCAAGCGCCTGTCGAAGGAGACCGGCGAGCGGCACGGCGATACCTCTTGGTACGAGATCTCCGAGGCGATCGAGCGCACCGTCGCCGAGCAGAAGGGTCTGTTCCCGAACGTCGACTTCTACGCCGCGAGCGTGTACCACACGCTCGGCATCCCGACCGACCTCATGACGCCGATCTTCGCGATCGCGCGGATGGCCGGATGGACGGCCCATGTGCGCGAACAGTACGCGGACAACCGCGTGATCCGGCCGGGATCGGAGTACATCGGACCCCGCGACCGGTCGTGGGTTCCGATCGACGAGCGGTAGGGCCGGCTCAGGCCGGAACCGGAGGCGGCGGCGGAGCCGCGGGCTGCGCGCCACCCGTCGCGGCCGCGTCCCAGACACGGTTCAGGTGCTCCTGCACGTAGGCCGCCATCCCGATCCAGATCACGAGGGCCAGGATGACGACGAGCGCGGGTGAGATCTGCGATTGGATCCCCCGCTGCTCCTGCATCCGGACGACGTGATTCGACGTGTTGTAGTAGGCGATGAACGGCGGAACGATCAGCAGGAAGCCGGGGATCACGGCAAGGAGCGAGCGAGAGGGGCTGATCGTCTGGTCGCCGGTGTAGCGCAGGATCTCCTCGTTCACCTTGTAGTACCAGTACAGGCCGTAGATGCCGAGCGTGATGAGGCTCAGCCCCAGCACGCCCAGCGGGTTCCGTTTCAGGTAAGGGTGCCCCTGGATCGTCACCGTCTCCGCCACGTTGCCTCCTAGATCGGGTTGCTCGGGGAGTCTATGCCGGGCCGGGGACGGGGCGTGGGAGCAGCCCGGCTCGCTCGATCACGTGACGGACGGACTCCTCTCGGCCGAGTCCCATCACGTGCACGCCTGAGATGCCCGGCATCACCCGGAGCCCCGAGACGATCTCGACGCACTGCGCGGTCCCGAGCGCCTCCGCCTCGGGCCCGGCATCCTCGAGCGCACGGAGCAGGGCGTCCGGAACGTGGACGCCGGGCAGGTGCTCGTTCATATACCGGGCCTGCTTCGCGCTTCGCAGCGGCGCCACGCCGACGAACACGGCCGTCCGCTCGAAGACGCCGCGGGGGCGGACAAGCTCGGCCCATGCCGCCAGCCGGTCCAGATCGTAGGCGATCTGGGTCATCACGAACCCGGCACCCGCGTCCAGCTTGACCTCGAGGCGGGCCGGGTCGTAGTGCGCGACGAGCGGGCTGTCCGCCACGCCGACGAAGTAGCGGGGCGCCGGATCGATCTCGGTCCCCGACGGGAGCTTCGAGTCCTCACGCAGCGTCGAGGCGAGCGCGATGAGGTCGAGCAACCCGAGG
>DATAEV010000165.1:0-21940 GCA_036257875.1 Actinomycetota bacterium
GGCCGACCGGGATCCTTACGAAGGAGTTTCCGAGCACGTGATGGAGCTCATCCGCGCGTTCGATCGAGAGGTCGAGCGTTCCCAGGGACGAGCGGAGCTCGTGGCCTCGGGCATCGTGGCGGAGGCGAGGACGGAGGCGGCCAAGAAGCGCATCGAGGCCCTGGTGGCGGAGCGAGAGACGCGGGCGCTGATCGAGCGGCTGCTCGGCGAGGCCCAGGACGAAGCGGCGAACATCCGGGCCGAGATGGCCCCGCTTCGCGACTGGACGTTGAGCCAGGCCCAGGCGATCCGTGACCGCATGCGGATCTCCCTCCTCGAGCTCGAGGCCGTCATGCCCAGCGAGCCGGACGAGGATCCGGTGATCGTCCTGGGAGAGGTGCGCAAGTCTCAACCGCCGCAGGCTTAGCGAAACCGAGAGCCGGCGGTCGGATCGATACGGCGTTTCACGTGGCAATGATCAACCGATAGCCAACATCCAAGACATCGAGGTTTCGCAAGGACCTCAAGCCGCTCAGTCGCCAGATGAAGATCAGCGTGTCCCTTGGTACGTGTACCTCGTGGCGATCCTCCTGCTCGGGTGGGGAACTCTCGTTCTCTCTGTGTGGGTCTCTCTGAAAGACCCCAACTACTCCGATTGGGCGCGAGTGATGATTCCGGTCGCCTTGGAACTGGGGACCGGCGTAGGGCTGCTCTTCGGCCGAAGGTGGGCATGGGTCTTGGGCATCCTGACCTCGGTCGTTCTCATCGAGGAGGGTCTGCGGAGGGTTGTCTTCGGCCCGGACCGTGAGCTGATAGTGCTGTTCAGCTGGACGATCCACTATTTCATCCCGGCCATCGTCATCCTCGTCTGCCTGCTCCCCGGTAGGCGCGGCGTGCCTTCCTTGGGGAGGGGCAGTCGGATGCCAACTGAACCGACCGACGAAGCTGGCGACCTCCGCAGCCTCCTCGAATGACTCGACCCACTCACCCGCGACGCCCTCGGCCGCGTTCTGATCCGCGACCAGGCCGACCGTGACGCGGTGTCCTCTCAGCTGCTCCGCTTCCACGACGGACAGACGACGTCTGGGCCGACATCATCGACATGCTGACCACGCATCTGGAGGCGCGGCGGCGAGTTGCGAGAGTGCTGGGGGAGATGGAAGCAGGCAACCGGGAGTAAGCCACGGAGGTAGCACTCGTCCTTATCGCTCCGCTGGTCGGGTTTGTTGGCGTTCTCGTTGGCCAGGTATTCGTTCGTGGCGTGAACTCCGGGACGTCCGACGAGTCAAGTACCTCCACTGGACGCGCCCGGGCTGAAGGCCGCGGTGGCGAGCGCTAAAGATCAGCGTCAGCTGATCACTGCCTTTGATGACCACATGAAGCTGCCTCGCCGCGCCGTCGTAACTGCGATACGCAAAGAGCCGGGGACGGCAGGTTCGCCAGACGAACCCCCCGCGTAGGTGAAATTGGCCAGAAGTTGGCCAGTTCCCCGCAGGGATCCCATGAGCCGGGTGCGTTTCCGCAGGTAGACCGAGAGCCGGCGGTCGGATTCGAACCGACGACCTACCGATTACAAGTCGGTTGCGCTACCGGGCTGCGCCACGCCGGCGATGTGCCGAGTCTACCCTCGGCGGAACGCCGGACCGCTTGAGGCGAGTGCGTAGATCACGAACGCGTTCAGCAGGATCGTGACGAGACCGCTCGCGGGCGTCGAGGACGCGCGCGCGATGCCGAGTCCGATCCCCACGACCGCGAGAACGATCCCGAGCCACCGCCCGCTCTGCCGCAGCAGCAGCACGAGCACGCCTGCCACGGCTTGCAGGGAGCCGTAGACGAGCAGGAAGCCAACGAGAGCGCCCGAGACCGAGGAGCCTTTCTCGGACGACGCGAAGGGCAGGAGCAGAACGACGTAGAGGACGGCGAACAACGCCCCGGCGAACAGCACGACGGCGGCGGTGATGAGGATCGCGGTTCGATGCCCAGTGGCCACCGCATCGACCGGGACCTCGAAGTTGGTGAGGTCTTCGAAACGCGAACCCGGAGGGGGACTCGCAGATCCCGACCCCGACGGCTGCGTCGGGTCCGCCGGTCCCTCGTTCACTGGTTCCCTCCTCGTGCGCGCGGAAGCACGAAGGCGTAGAGCGCAGCGGCGAGCGAGGCGGCGGCGTTCAACGAGGCCACACGGCCACGCATCGGCAGAGCGACGAGCAGATCGCATCGCTCGCGCACCAGCCGCGAAAGACCCGCCCCCTCGCTCCCGAGGACGATAGCGACGCGCCCGTCCGGGCATGGGGTGTCGAAGATGCTCCGCTCCGCCGAACCGTCGAGCCCGACCGCGCTGAAGCCGGCAGCCTGCAATCGCTCGATCGCGCGGGCGATGTTCGCGACGCGCGCGTGCCGGAGGTGCAACAGCGCGCCGGCCGACGCCCGGACCGCGGCGCCGGTCACGGGTGCGCCGCGGTGCGTCCGGCTGACGAGCACGGACGCACCGGCGGCTTCGGCGGATCGCGCCGAGGCGCCGAGGTTCTGGGGATCCTCGATCCCGTCGAGCACGACGGCGATCGCGTCCTCGGCCCACTCGGTCTCGCCCAGATCACGCTCCGACAGGAAGGCTGCGTTCGACCCGGCCGGGTGGATGCGCGCGATCACCCCTCGGTGATCGCGCGCGAGCTGATCCAGGTCGGCGCGGCCGACCTCGCGCACGGGGACCCGTGCGCGGTCGGCCGCGCCGAGCACCGCTCGGAGTCCCTGGTTCCGCCGGGCGCCGGGTGTCACGAGCACCTCGATCGCGCGTCCCGTCCCGATCGCCTCCGCGACGGCTCGCCGCCCGGTGATCAGCTCATCGCTCGATCGGGCCACGGCGGTCCCCCCGCTCACGTCACCACCGCGACGGCGAGGCATCCGATCCCGTCGCCCGCGAGCCCCAAGCCTTCGGGACGCGTTGCCTTCACCGAGATCCGGTCGATCGGGATCGCAAGGATCTCGGCGAGCCGCGACCGGATCTCCTGACGGCGCGGCGCGATCGCGGGCCGGTCGGCGACGACGGTCACGTCGCAGGATGACGGCGTGAACCCCGCCCCACCGAGCAACTCGACGACCCGGCGCAACAAGGTGGATCCCGAGATGCCTTCGATCGCGGCGTCGGACTCCGGGAAATGCTCGCCGACGTCACCGAGCGCCGACGCGCCGAGGAGCGCATCCGCGACGGCGTGACAGACGGTATCGCCGTCCGAATGGCCCATCAGCCCGTCCTCGCCATCGAAGCGCACCCCGCCGAGCCACAGCTCGCGACCGGTTGCGAACCGATGGACGTCGAAACCGAGGCCGCTGCGCGGGACCCGCGCCTCAGGCACGCACACCGCCCATCCGTGCCTCCGCTCGCGCGAGGTCGAGCATCGTCGTGATCTTGAAGTTCCTCGGGTCACCGGCGACGGCGACGACCGTCGCCGTCCGCTCCAGCAGCATCGCGTCGTCGGTCACCTTCTCCTCGGCGGTGAACGCCCGGTCGTGTGCTTCGCGCAACGCCTGCACCCGGAAGGCCTGCGGCGTCTGTGCCAGCCCCAGCTCGTTCCGGGCGACGGTATCGACGACGCGCACCCCGTCGAGCCGCTTCACCGTGTCCGCCACGGCGATCACCGGCACCGCCCCGTCGGCGCCCCCTTCCACCGCGCGGATCACGTCCGTGAACAGGTCCGGCGGCGCGAACGGCCGGGCAGCGTCGTGAACGACGACGATCTCGGCGTCGGCCGCGAGGGCCGTGAGCGCCGCCCGCACCGAGGCCTGCCGTGTCCGTCCACCGGTCAGGACCGTCGTGGGAACGGGCAAGCCCTCGACGCACGACCTGGCCTCTTCCTCGTAGCCCGGAGGGGCCGCGACGACGATGGCGCCGATCTTCGGGGACGCGGCGGCGCCGGCGGCGGCGACCGCGAGCATCGTTCGCTCGCCGATCGGCAAGAGCGCCTTCGGGCGCTCCGCGCCGAGACGCTTGCCCGCACCTGCAGCGAGCAGGATGGCCGCGGCGCGCGCACCTCCATCGGTCATCGCCGCAGCATGGCAGAAGCCGTCGGCACGCGCAGGATGTTCAGGACGGCGCGCGGGTCAGCCGGAACGAGCCGTCTCGAGGTTCGCGAAGATCATCCGGCCGGTCGTCGTCTGCAAGACGTTCCGGACCTGGACCTCCACCTGGCCGCCGATGAGCGCGGCGGCGTCCTCCACGACGACCATCGTGCCGTCGTCGAGGTACCCCACCCCCTGGCCGTGCTCCCGGCCGTCCTTCACGAGCCGGACGACGAGCTCGTCCCCGGCCGCGTAGGGGAGCCGGAACTTCGAGGCCAGGGCATTGATCTGCGCGACCGGAACGCGGAGCGCCTCCGCCACCTTCGCGAGGTTGTGGTCGACCGTGATCAGGGAAGCGCCCCGTTCGCGGGCGAGCCGGACGAGCGCCGCGTCGACGTCTTGGACCCCCGGCTCCTCGACGAGCTGGAACTGCACCGTCGGAGCCTTCTGGAGCTCGACCAACACATCGAGCCCTCTTCGCCCGCGTGTGCGCCGCCGCGGGTCCGAGGAATCGGATATCGCCTGGAGCTCCCGGAGGACCCCTTCATGCAGCAGCACGGTCCCGGAGATGAAGCCCGTCGAGACCAGGTCGGCGATCCGCCCGTCGATCAGCGCGCTCGTGTCGACGACGTGAACGTCACCCCCGGCGCGCGCGGTCGCTCGGGGCTTCATGCCGAACAGACCGAAGATGTCCTCGTACTTGGCCTGACCCAGGCGGAGGCCCAGCGAACCGAGCACGAGGAACACGAACAACCCCGCCGGCCACGCCAGGGTCACCGGGATGAACAGGAGCGGCAAGCACAGCAAGGTGGCGACCACGAGCCCGGTCACCAGACCGATGACCCCACCGGCCACCTCGGCTGCCGGACGCCGGGAGAACTCCTCCTCCAGGCCCCGCACCGCCTCGAGCGTGAGCCGGCCGAACACCCCGCCGCAGACGTAGCCCGACGCGGCGCCCAGGAAGACGTAGAGGATGGCTCGACCGCCGGTCGTGGCCGTGGCGTAGGTCCCGAGCTGATACCCGACGGCTCCGAAGACGGCGACGAAGATCAGGCGGACCGCCTCCACCAGGCGCCCGCGCAGCGTAGCCTTCCGACCCTCGTCGACCGTCATCGCGTCCTCAGCGGAAGGACGTCCGGACGGTTCCCTCCGCCGTCTCAGTCATCGGACGCAAGCGTGAGCGACCTGAGACAGGCTCGGAAAGGGTGTGCGGCGGAAGGGGTCGGAAACGGTCAGGCCTGGGCGGCTGTGACCTTCGCCCCGTGCGAGTCGTCGAGGATCCCGTCGATCAGCGCCTCGGCCTCGTCCTCCGATTTCTCCGTCGCGAAGGACAGCTCCGAGATCAAGATCTGCCGGGCCTTCGTGATCATCCGCTTCTCGCCGGCGGACAATCCCTTCTCGCGATCGCGGATGGCCAGGTTCCGGAGCACCTCGGCGACCTCGTACGGATCGCCCGAGTGCAGCTTCTCCAGGTTGTTCTTGAACCGGCGGCTCCAGTTGGCGGCGACCGAGGTCTCATCCTCCGTGAGCACCTTGAGGATCTTCTTGGCCTCGTTCTTGCTGACGCAGGGACGCAACCCGACCTGATCGGTGGAATCGATAGGAACGAGGACGGTCAGATCGCCGTAGACCACCCGAAGGACCAGATACTTCCGCTTCTCTCCGAGGAACTCCTTGACGCGTACTTCTTCGATAACTGCGGCACCGTGTTCAGGATGCACGACCGTGTCGCCTTTTCGGAACGTCACGAACCCTCCCTTGGAAGCGGAATCGCGCGGTTGACTAGTCAGCAGGGTAACACGCGGAGCCCTTCCACCGCAACACGAACCCGCAGGTCAGGGTGCATATCCGGTCCTTCCGACGGTCCGGATGCCCTACGAGGCACGGGCCCGGCGCGTCGTCGCCGTTCCGGAGATGGCCCAACCCAGCGCCTGGGTCACGTGGCCGACCGAGTGGACGATCAGCCCGGCCGGAGCGCCCTCGGCGGGGCCGGGCGCGAAGACCGACGTGCAGCCGGCGCCGCGCGCGGCCGCCAACCGCTGCTGCATCCCGGGCGCGGGCCGGAGGGAACCGTTGAGTGAGACCTCGCCGACGAATGCCGCTCCGGCGGGCGGGATGGATCGTGTGGCCGCCGAGGCGAGCGCGGCGGCGACGGCCAGGTCGGACGCCGGATCATCGACCCTGATACCGCCGGAGGAGGCCCCGAAGAGGTCGGCCCGGCCGAGGGGCAGCCCGGTCGCTCGGTCGAGCACGGCTGCGACCAGCTGGAACCGTCGCGGTTCGAGCCCGGTGACCTGGCGCCTGCCGGCGCCGTCCGCCGAGCCGACGAGAGCCTGGACCTCGACGGCCAACGCCCGGCGGCCGGCCTGGACGACCGCGACGGCCGATCCGGGGGCCGACTCACCCGGCACGAGCATGGCCGTCGGATCGATCCTGGCCAGGCCGTGCGGACCCATCTCGAACCAGGCCGTCTCGCCCTCGGCGCCGAAGCGGTTCTTGCCGCTGCTGAGCACCCTGAGGCCCGAGCGGGCATCGCCCTCGAACGCTAGGACGACGTCGACGGCATGCTCGAGGGCCCTCGGCCCCGCCAGATCGCCGTGCTTGGTCACGTGGCCCGTCAGGAGCATCGTGATGCCCTCGGCCTTGGCCAGGCCGACGAGCGCGTCGGCGCACAGACGGACCTGGGTCACGCCACCCGGCATGGCCGCGCCCTGCGGGTCGCGGAGGGTCTGGATTGAGTCCACCGCCAGCACCGCCGGGCGCGAGGCGCGCGCGGCGTTGAGCACGACGTCGAGGTGGCGCCCCGGCGCGAACCCGAGGTCCTCAACCGGGATGCGGAGCCGCCGCGCCCGCGACGCCACCTGGGCACGCGACTCCTCGCCAGAGACCAGCAGACACGGCGTGCCAGCGGCGACGAGCGCGCCCAGCAGATGGAGCACGAGGGTGGACTTCCCGATCCCCGGAGGGCCCGCCAGCATCACGACCGACCCCGGGACCAGACCGCCACCGAGGACGCGGTCGAGGCCCGGCACCCCGGTCCGGATCCGCGGCTCGTCCTCCCCGGCGTGGAGCGCCACCGGCCGGACGACGTCCCGTCCCGCGCCAGCCGCGGCACCGGCGGTCTGATCGACCGTTCCCCACGCGGCACACCCGGGGCACCGGCCCGTCCACTGAGACAGGCGCTGACCGCATGCCGAGCAGACGAACGCGATCCGATCCTTGGACACGCCGTGGAACGTATCGTCGGGCTCTGACACCGGGGGCATGTCACACCCGAAGGGTAGGGTCCGGCGACCGCCCGGGTGAGGTCCAACGGTCCTCATCCGGGCCCAAGAGGCGGCAAGCAGCGCGGCGGGCTCGACCCGGCGCGTGGCGTGCCGATACCTGGGTCCGTGAGGTGGTCTTCGTGCGAGTGGTCAAGCTGGATCTCGATGCTCCCCAGCCCAGGCAAGCACCGCTACGCCCCGCTCCCGTCGCCCCCACGCAACCGCTCGTCCTCGTGATCTGGCGCGACGCCTTCTTCGATTTCGATCAGAAGAGCTCGGATGATTTCCGTTCCGAGTACCTCGTGCACACCGTCGGGTTCCTCGTCGCCGAGGGTCAGACCTTCATCTCGCTCGCGCAGGAGGTGCTCCCCGACGACGAGGGATTCCGGGCCGTGACGCACATCCCCCGGTCCGTCGTCGAACGGACGGTCGTCCTTCAGGCGCCCGTCGACGACGCGCCACCACCGGCTGAATAAGGGGTACACTCCGGCGACACCGCGAGTGTTCCTCGCTCGCCGTCCGACCGGAAGGAGGGATGCGTTCATGACCGCGACCGTTGCCGCCGTCCTCACGTCGCCGCGTCCCTCCGGTCGCGCCTAGCTCCGGCTCGCGCTCCTCGGGATCGCGGTTCCCGCACGTCCGCACCCCGATCAGAAGGAGCACGCGTTGCGACACGAAGCGTTCGAGCATTTCTTCGACGAAGGACTCGTCGAAGCGCATCTCAAACCGCTCAAGCACGGCAAGGAAGCGAGCGTCCACCTGTTCCGGGCGAACCCGAGGACGACGGGCGAAGAGCTGGTCGCCCTGAAGCTCTATCACCCGTTGGATCGTCGGGACTTCCGCGACGAGACGCTGTACCGAGACGGCGAGTTCATCAAGGAGCGGCGCATGCGCGTCGCCCTCGAACAGAAGACCCGCTACGGGCGCGAGCTCCAGGGCTCGCTCTGGGTGGGCCGAGAGTGGGAAACACTCAAGAAGCTGGATGGCGGCGTTGCGGTCCCCCGGCCGATCGAGGGCACGCAGGACGCCATCTTGATGTCCTACATCGGCGACGAGGACGTCCCCGCGCCGAGGCTGCACGAGTACCACCACGACGATCGGGATGAGCTCGCGTCCTTGTGGGAGCAGCTCCACCGAGCGATCGAACGGATGCTGTATCGCGACGTCGTGCACGGGGACCTCTCCAGCTACAACATCCTCGTCTGGGACGGCGAGGTCACCCTGATCGACTTCCCGCAGGCGGTGGACCCGAAGAAGAACCGCCACGCCCAGTCGTTCCTGGAGCGCGACGTGTGCAGGCTCGGGGAGCATTTCGAACGGCGCGGTCTCCACCGGCCGTGGCGTCGGATCGCTCATGATCTCTGGACCGCCTGGCTGTTCGCCGACCTCGTCCCCGAAGAGCTTCGAGGCCTGACGACGTGAGCGTGCGGGGATCGGTGGACTCGCCGAACCTCGCCCCCTCCGTCATGCTCGATCCCCCCTAAGCGCTGACGCCCGTGGCGGCGTCTTGAAGGGTGATGCAGGCAGAAGACGAGATCGTGCAGCTTCCGACGGAGCGGGTCGCACCGCCGAGGGACTTCCGGAGGTTCTTCGAGGAGGAGCATGCGCGTCTGTTCAAGACGCTCTACTTCGTGACCGGCGACCGGACGGACGCCGCCGACCTGATGCAGGAAGCGTTCGTGAAGCTCTGGGAACGCTGGGACACGATCGACCGGATCGACGATCCCACCGCGTACCTCTTCAAGGTGGCGCTCAACGGGAACCGGATGCGGCTGCGCACCGCACGCCGGGCCGCGAAGCGGCCGGTCCCACTCGGTGTCGTTCGCGACCCGTTCGACGAGGTCGACATCCGCGAGGACGTCCTGCGGATGCTCCGGGACCTCGCCCCACGGCAGCGAGCCGCCCTCGTCCTGCTCGATCTCTACGGATACGGCTCCGAAGAGGCCGCACGGATCATGGGCATCCGTCCGTCGACCGTCCGCGCGTTGGCCACGCAGGGTCGAGCCGTGCTCCGCCGCGAAGGAGGGCCTGATGCATGACCTGAGGGAGGTCTTCGACATGGTCACCAAGCAGACCGAGCCCGATCTGGATTCGTGGAGGAAGCAAGAGGACCTGCAGCGGCGAGCTGCGCGCAACCGCAGGATCGGTGCGATCGGTCTTGTGGCCGCGCTCGTGGTGGGACTCGTCGTGTTCGCGCTCACTCGCCCCCCAAGCGGCAACGGCATGCCGGCGAAAAGCGTGAGCATGGCGCCGAGCGTTCCTTTCAACACCGCCCCACCGATCGGACCGCAGATCGTCCGGACGGACGGCACGCCGATCACGCAGCTTCCCGATGCGCTGTGGAGCGGCCAGAGCGTTCGACTATCGCCGGACGGCACCACCATCGCGTACATCGCCACGGACGGCTCCGTCCACACGGTCGGGATCGACGGCAGGGGAGACCGGGCTCTTACCGGCTCGTCGAACACGAACACGGGAGACGCTCAGAACCACGTCGAGTGGTCACCCGACGGGACGCATCTCGTCTACGCGTACAGCGGCAACATCTACACGATGAAAGCCGACGGAACCCAGCAGCAAGCCATCACGCACGCGAAGAGCGGGTTCGGCTACTACTATCCGACGGCGAGGCCGACAGGGCACGACATCGCCTTCTGGGGTGGATCATCGACCGGCGAAGATGGCGGTCCGCCCAACGCCGAGATCTACACGATGCCGGCTATCGAAGGAGTGAACCCGAGGCAGCTCACGCACGATGGCGCGCACAACATCGAGCCAGCGTGGTCCCCCGACGGGAACCAGATCGTCTTCAAGCACGGAGACGCGTTAGGGATCATGCGATCCGACGGCTCGCACCTCCACGATCTCACCTCGCTCAAGTACGGGCCGTGGGCCCCGGCATGGTCGCCGGACGGCGGGAGCGTGGCCTACCTGCACTGCTGCCGCGAGATCGGCACGCCGCCGTACCTCGACGTTCAAGTCGTCGACCTCAAGACGAGGCATGTCCAACACATCCAGGTGGACGTGGCGACCGACATGAACGGGCCACAATGGCTCTTGAGCGGAGAACTCATGATCAACCGCTACCACTAGCCGTAACGCCCAAGATGGGGGCGGGCGCGGGATCGGAGCCCGCCCCTCCTTGTGCAAAGAAGCCCGGTCGTCGCATAGCGGCGACCGGGCTTCGGCCTTGAGAACCGCATCTCACCGAGCGGCGGAGGCGAGGAACCTACTCGGGTGAGCTCGCGAGCTCGACCGGCGGCACGTCCGGCGGCACGATCGCGGGTCCGTGCTCGAAGACGATCTCGTCGTCTGCCGCGTCGACGAACACCGTCTCACCCGCACGGAACTCCTTGTGGAGGATCTTCTCCGACAGGGGGTCCTCCACCAGTCGCTGGATCGTGCGCCGGAGCGGCCGGGCGCCGAGCGCCTGGTCGTAGCCGCGCTCGGCGAGCAGCGACTTCGCGGCGTCGGTCAGGTCCAGGTCGATGTCCTTCGACTTGAGCTGCTCCTCGACGCGGCGCATCAGCAGGTCGACGATCAACTTCACGTCGGGGATCGTGAGCTTGTGGAAGACGATGACCTCGTCGATCCGGTTGAGGAACTCGGGCCGGAACTGCCGCTTGAGCTCCTCCTGGACCGTCTCCTTCATCTTCTCGTACGTCACGGCGTCGTCACGCGCCGCCGTGAAGCCGATCCCGACGCCCTTCGAGATGTCCCGTGTGCCGAGGTTGGAGGTCATGATGATGATCGTGTTCTTGAAGTCGACGGTGTGACCCTGGGAGTCCGTGAGCCGTCCGTCCTCCAAGATCTGCAGGAGCGTGTTGAACACGTCCGGATGGGCTTTCTCGATCTCGTCGAACAGGATCACGCTGAACGGCTTGCGTCGGACGGCCTCGGTGAGCTGCCCGCCTTCCTCGTACCCGACGTAGCCGGGGGGTGAACCGATCAACCGGCTGACGGTGTGCTTCTCCATGTACTCGGACATGTCCAGCTGGATCAGCGCGTCCTCGTCGCCGAACAGGAATTCCGCCAGGGCCTTCGACAGCTCCGTCTTCCCGACGCCCGAGGGACCCAAGAAGATGAACGACCCGGTTGGGCGCTTCGGGTCCTTCAGACCGCTCCGGGTCCGGCGGATGGCGCGCGACACGGCGGAGATAGCGTCCTCCTGGCTGATGATCCGCTTGTGGATCTCGTCCTCCATGCGCAGGAGCTTCTCCGTCTCCTCTTCGGTGAGCTTGAACACGGGGATGCCGGTCCAGATGGACAGCACCTCGGCGATCTCCTCTTCGTCGATCTCGGAGAGGATGTCCATCTCGGTCGAGCGCCATGACTGCTCGCGACGCACCCGCTCCTCCTGGAACTGACGTTCCTCGTCACGGAGCCGGGCTGCGAGCTCGAAGTCCTGCCCGTCGATCGCCGATTCCTTCTTGAGTCGGACCTCGGCGATCTTCTCGTCGATCTCGCGGACGTCCGGCGGTGCGGTCATGCGACGGATCCGCATCCGGCTGCCGGCCTCGTCGATCAGGTCGATCGCCTTGTCCGGGAGGAACCGGTCGGAGATGTAGCGGTCCGCGAGGTTGGCGGCCGCCACGATGGCCTCGTCGGTGTAGGTGACCCGGTGGTGCGCCTCGTAGCGGTCGCGGAGGCCCTTCAGGATCTCGATCGTGTGGATCACGGTCGGCTCGGAGACCTCGATCGGCTGGAACCGCCGCTCGAGGGCGGCGTCCTTCTCGAGGTACTTGCGGTATTCGTCGCGCGTGGTGGCGCCGATTGTCTGGAGCTCCCCGCGGGCGAGCATCGGCTTGAGGATGCTCGCCGCGTCGATCGCGCCCTCCGCGGCGCCGGCGCCGACGAGCGTGTGGAGCTCGTCGATGAACAGGATGATGTCGCCCCGTGTCTTGATCTCTTTGAGGACCTTCTTCAGACGCTCCTCGAAATCACCGCGGTACCGCGATCCGGCGACCAGCGCGCCGAGGTCGAGCGTGTAGATCTGCTTGCCCTTGAGGGTCTCGGGGACCTCGCCTTTGACGATGGACTGCGACAGTCCTTCGACGACGGCGGTCTTGCCGACGCCGGGCTCGCCGATCAGCACGGGGTTGTTCTTGGTGCGACGCGAGAGCACCTGCATGACCCGCTCGATCTCTTTCTCACGACCGATGACCGGGTCGAGCTTGTTCTCCCCGGCGAGTTGGGTCAGATTTCGCCCGAACTGGTCGAGGACGGCAGAGCCCTGCCCCGCGCTCTCGGTGCCGCCACCGGCGGAGACCTGCTCCTTGCCGCCCGTGTAGCCCGAGAGGAGCTGGATCACGGTCTGACGGACACGGTTGAGGTCTGCTCCGAGCTTCTGCAGGACCTGGGCGGCCACGCCCTCACCCTCGCGGATCAACCCGAGCAGGATGTGCTCGGTGCCGATGTAGTTGTGTCCGAGCTGCAGCGCCTCGCGGAGCGACAGCTCGAGGACCTTCTTGGCGCGCGGCGTGAACGGGATGTGGCCGGTCGGTGCCGCCTGCCCCTGGCCGATGATCTCTTCGACCTGTTGGCGGACGGCCTCGAGCGAGATGTTCAGGGATTCGAGTGCCTTCGCAGCGACGCCCTCGCCCTCGTGGATCAGGCCGAGGAGGATGTGCTCGGTGCCGATGTAGTTGTGGTTGAGCATCCGCGCTTCTTCTTGCGCGAGAACCACGACGCGCCTGGCGCGATCCGTGAATCGCTCGAACATCTCACCCGTCCTCCGGGCCGAGGCCCGCTTCCTCTCCTCGCCGCTCGGGGATCGCGGGACCACGTCCTCCCCCCGAGGTACATCGGGCGCCGAGGTCGTGTCCCCAGCGCCCGTACGAACCGAGTATACCCGTGCCCCTACGAACCCTTGGAACCACCATCAGTCGCTAATACGTCATCTTTCCTTCGGTTCGTTTCGGCGTCGGGATTAGTGCCAGCGTCTGCGACGAAGGGCCCGACCCGGGCTGCCCCGATGGGACCAGGAAGAAATCCCTCCCTCCGGGTGATGCGAAGCCCGTCGTCTGCCGGGAGACTTCAACTACGCGGACCTGCGTGCCGAACACCCTCCGAAGGAGGTTCCGGCGTGGACGTGAACCTCAAAGACGCTGACAAGGTGGGAACCATGCGCGTGCTCGTTGTCGACGACCATCAAGCCTTCCGGCATGCGCTGTCGTCGGCCTTGGAGATGGTCGACGACATCGAGGTCGCGGGACAGGCCGGCGGGGGACTCGCCGCGTGTCAGGAGGCCGAGCAGTTGGACCCGGACGTCATCATCATGGACCTGTCCATGCCCGACCTCTCCGGGATCGATGCGATGAAGCGGATCCATGAGCGGCGACCCGATCTTCCGGTGGTGATCTTGACGGCGCACGCGGACGACGGAACCGAGCGGGAGGCCCTGGAGGCCGGGGCGAGCGGGTTCGTTGCCAAAGGCACCGGTTTGCGCGACCTCGTGGTCATGCTGCACGAGGCCGCGGAGCTCGACGCGTCGTAATCGGTGCCTACCCGCCTTTCTCCTGGCGAGCGATCTTGCACAGACCCATCAGCAATCCCTTCGTGAACGACGGGTTGTCGAGCAGCGGGGTGAAGTCCCACCCGACGAGCGACACCGTCGTGAGGTCGGAGGTCGCGGTCACCGTCGCCGATCGAGGACCACCGTCGATCAGGCCGATCTCGCCGAAGTAACCGCCGTGGCGCAACTCCGCCACGCGGATGCCGTCCTTCAACACTTCCGCCGTCCCGTCCACGACCAGGTGGAAGCCCACGCCACTCTGCCCCTGGGTCGCGACCGAGGTTCCCTCGGAGAAGTGGACCTCCTTCATCCGGTCCGCGACCTGGGCGAGGTCGTGGTCGCCGAGGTCCGAGAACAGGGGGACGGAGCGCAACAGCTCCACGATCTTCGTCTTGTCCATCGTTCACTCCCTATCCGGGTCGAAGCAGGTGTCGGCGGTCACGATGCACCGGAACGGGGCCCGCGCGCAAGTCACCCGCCCTCGGGGCGCTGGGACGGGAACATGATGAGGTCGCGGAGACTCGCCGCGTCGGTGAGGACGAGCAGCAGGCGGTCGACGCCCATGCCCATCCCGCCAGCCGGCGGCATCCCGTGCTCGAGGGCCCGGAGGAACTCCTCGTCCATCGGATGGACCTCGTCCCCGAAGATCGCCTTCATCTCTTGCTGGAGCTCGAACTTGGCGCGTTGCTCGATCGGGTCCGTCAACTCGGAGAACGCCGTGACGAGCTCGACCGCGCCCGCGATCAGATCGAAATGCTCGGTGAGCGCTGGATCGTCCCGGTGCGGACGTGCGAGCGGCGACACCTCCCGCGGGAAATCGCAGACGAAGGTCGGGCGCCAGATGGTCGGCTCGACCAGCTTCTCGAACAGCTCTTGGACCACCTTGCCGGGACCCCACGCGTCGTCCACCTCGACGCCGTGTCGTTCGGCGATCGCGGGAAGGTCCGGCCGCGCCAGGGTGAGTTCCTCCCCCGTCGCCTGCGAAACGGATCCGAGGACCGTCACCCGTTCGAACGGCGGCGAGAGATCGAGCTCGCGTCCGCGACTCGGGATCACGAGAACGTCTGGATCACGCCCCATCACGCCGTTCACCGCGCGGCAGCACTCGACGACGAGCGTCTCCGAGAGCTCCATCATCGTGTGGTAGTCGCCATACGCCTGGTACGCCTCGAGCATCGAGAACTCGGGGTTGTGTTCGCGATCGATACCTTCGTTCCGGAAGTTCCGGCCGAGCTCGTAGACCCGCTCGAGCCCGCCGACGAGCATCCGCTTCAGGTAGAGCTCCAGCGAGATCCGGAGCTTCAGGTCGATGTCGAGTGCCCGGTGATGGGTCGTGAACGGCCGTGCGTTGGCTCCCCCGGCGACCGGCTGCAGGATCGGCCCTTCGAACTCGACGAACCCTCGGTCGTCGAGCACGCGTCGCATCGTCCTGAGCGCCGCGGCCCGAGCCACCACGTATCGCCGGGGCGTGTCGTCGGCGATGAGATGGAGGTACCGGCGTCGCTGTTGGAGATCGGGGTCCTGCAGGCCGTGCCACTTCTCCGGGAGCGGCCGGAGCGCCTTCGTCAGCATCGCCCAGCGTTCAGCGAAGATGCTCAGCTCGCCTGCTCGCGTCGTGCCCAGGTACCCCGCGGCGCCGATGATGTCGCCGAGATCGACCTCGTCGAGCTCGGCGAACCGATCCTCCGGCAGGCTCGCCTTCGCGAACACGACCTGGAGGTCGCCCTCGCGATCGCGGATCGTGAGGAACTTGATCTTGCCGAGGTCGCGCTTGAGGATCACGCGCCCGGCGACGACGAACCGCTCCGCGGTCGTCGTGTCGGGCGCGAGATCGGGGTGGGCCTCGCGAACGGCGCGGGTCGACGTCGGCTCGTCGACGTCGAGCACCGATCGGAGGCTGATCGCGAAGGCCCGCTCTCGTCCCAGGCGATCGAGCGACGCGCGCCGAGCGGCGAGCACCTCGGCCTCGCGGCCGGTCGGCGCTCCTTCCTCGGCACCTGTCCCCGGCGGATCGGCCGGCTCAGGCATCGGCCGGATCCGCGTTCCGCGCGTACACGAGTCGGAGACCCTCGAGGGTCAGCCACGGCTCGTGATGCTCGATCGACCGGCAATGCGGGATCACGATCGACGCCAGGCCACCCGTCGCGACCGTGATCGGTTGCGCTCCCAGCTCGTCCGTGATGCGGGAAACGATCCCGTCGACCATGTCCGCCGTCCCGAAGATCAGCGCCGACTGGATGCACTCGACCGTGTTCTTGCCGATCACCGAAGGAGGGGCCACCAGCTCGACGCGCGGGAGTCGAGCTGTCCTCGACACGAGGCTCGCGGCCGCGACCTGGATGCCGGGCCCGATCACGCCGCCCACGAACTCCCCGTCCGCGGACACGACGTCGAAGTTCGTGCTGGTCCCGAAGTCCACCACGACGGCGGGGCCGCCGTACCGGGAGAAGGCGGCGAGCGCGTTCATCACGCGGTCCGCGCCAACCTCCTTCGGGTTGTCCGTCGCCACGGAGACCCCCGTCTTGATCCCCGGCCCCACGATCAGCGGGGCGAACGTGAGATACGCGGCCGCCATCTCGCGGAACGCCGTGGTGAGGTCCGGGACGACGCTCGCCACGCACATGCCCGTGATATCCCGACGGAGATCGAGGTCACGGTGCTCGAGCAGCCCCGCCAGCTGCAACGCCAACTCGTCGGAGGTCTGCTCGGCCCGGGTCGAGAGCCGCCACGTGTGACGAAGCGCCTCGCCCTCGAATACCCCGAGGACGATCTCGGTGTTGCCGACATCGGCTGCGAGGAGCACGGCGTTCCCCTCCGTTCACGATCTGAGGACGGCCTCAGGAGCGACCCAGGGCCGGGTCGAGGGCCATCGTCGCGGAGACCCGGGGCGCCGACAACCCGGGGCGGCTCACCCGACGGGCGCTGGGAGCAGCAGGTTGTCGATCAGGCGGGCGCTGGGGAAGCGGGCCGCCACGATCGCGCGCGACGGAGCGTCGATCGTGGCGACCGGCGTGAACGTCGCCTCGTCGACCACGGCCGCGTAGTCGAGCCCGGCGAGCGAGGTAGCGCCGATCTCCCGGGCCATCAACGCCACCAGGACCTGCGGGTCGCGTTCTCCCGCGCGCGCATGCCCCGCGGCCTCGGTGAGCGCGAGGAACAGACAGCTCGCCTCCTGGCGCTCCTCGGGCGTGAGGCGCGCGTTCCGGGAGGACAGCGCGAGCCCACTCGCCTCGCGCACGGTGGGACAGGCCACGATCGTGACCCCCAACGCGGGCTCCGCTGCGGCCAACCGACGGACGAGGAAGAGTTGCTGGGCGTCCTTCTCTCCGAAATAGGCGTCGCTGGGCCCCGTCAGGTCGAACAAGCGGCGCACCACCTTCAGGACCCCTTCGAAGTGCCCGGGCCGAGCCGCGCCCTCGAAGGACCGACCGACGGGACCCGGGTCCGGAGCGGGCAGGTCCACCCCCGGCGGGTAGACCTCCTCGACCGAGGGCGCCCACACGAGGTCGACCCCCTCGCGCTCCGACGCGGTGAGATCCGTCGCTTCGTCACGGGGATACGTGTCGAGATCCTCGCCCGGCCCGAACTGCAGCGGGTTCACGAAGATGGACACGACCACGCGGTCCTGTTCCGTCCGTGCGCGGCGGATGAGCGAGCGATGCCCGGCGTGCAGGGCGCCCATCGTGGGCACCAGACCGACCGAGCCTCCGGCGGCCCGCCAGCCGTCGGTCGCCGCCCGGAGATCCGCGGCGGTCCGGATCACCTCCACGGCCGGCTCACCGATGGTCATCCCAGCGATCGAGAACCGCCACGACGGCAGCCCGGCCGGTGTCGGACAGCCGTCCGGCGCCCACGGCCAGATCAAGGGCCACCCGGCACATCGCGACGTAGGCGGCGATCGTGTCCGGAGCATGTTCGGCGAGCGCCTCGAGGTTCCTCGTGATCGTTGCCGTGTCGCCGCGGACGGCGGGACCCGTGAGGGCCGCCCCGGTCCCCAACCTCGCGACGTTGTCGAGCGTGGCCATCTGCAGCGGATGCATCGCTTCGGCGGGATCGGGAACGCCCGATGCGGCGAACAAGCGCTCGGCCACGGCCGTCGTCGCAACGAGGTAGTTCGAGGCGAAGACCGCGGCGGCATGATACAGCGGGCGGAGATCGTCGCTGAGCCGGAATGGGATGGCGCCCAGCTCGGTCCCGAGCCACTCACCGAGGACGAACCCCTCGTCGTCGTCGGCCGTGATCGCGATCCGACATCCCGGCAAGGAGCGGACGGCTCCATCGACGTCCGGGAAGGTTTGCAGCGGATGCGTCGCCAGGCGGCGCGCCCCTCGTTCGCGGAGCGGCGAGAGGACGTCGAGCCCCGTCGCCCCCGACACGTGCGTCACCCAGGTGCCGGCGGCCACCGCCTCCGCGGCGGCGAGCTCGGCAACGAGCGGCTCCAACACGCTGTCGGGAACCCCCAGCAACAGGAGGTCGCCGAGCGCCGCGGCCTCAGCAGGTGGAAGGATGCGGACCCCCGGGAGCCATGCGGCCGCGCGCTCCACCGTCGCTGCGCGACCGGCGACGGCGGCGATCTCGTTCCCGGCGCGCGCGAGCAACACGGCGAAGGCCGTTCCCACACGCCCGGCTCCGATCACCGCGATCCTCACGACGCCGACCCAGTGACGTCGTACGACGAGGCCGTCCACAGCAGCGGGCCGGCCGGACGAGGTGCCCCTCGCGGCAACGTGAGCGGCGAGACCACGCCCGCTCGTATGGAGGACAGCTCGCCGTGCTGCAACAGGATCAGGCTGCCGTCGGCCGTGACGGTCGCCTCGACGGTGGCCGCTTCGGTCCGGTCGACGAGCTCCGGAACCCGCAGACCGACACCAGGGGCCATCGTGACGCGGTAGACACCGCGGATGCCGCGATAGCGGCCCAGAACGTACGCATCTCCCGCGTCCGGGGACCACGTCAGGAACCGGTCGACCAGGAGCGGCTGACTCCTTCGGCCGAACGGGACCGGGCCGGCCCGCGACGAGGACCGGTGGTAGAGCTGCACGCCCTGCGGCTCGCCGGTCTGCCCCGCGCCGGCCCGCGCAACCGGGGTGACGAGGAAATCCCCTCGCGTGGACAGACTCACCAGCGCGTGGTCGTCGATGAATCGCTGCGTGTAGCCGCCACCGACGAAGACGATCGACTCGGTCGATCCTCGAGCGGCCACCACGTAGATGAACGTGCCGTTCCGCGCGATCGTGACCGGGAGCCCGCACATCGGCCCGTCGTACCGGACATCGGAGGTGCCGAACGACACCAGATGGTTGGCGATCACGACGTGCCGGAGGCAACCGTGCGTCCGGTCCCCGAACCGGAGCGAGGTCACGTCCTGGCCGCCGGACGACCATGTGACGAGGTCGCCGGCACCGACCCGGATCGGACGGCCCTCCGGCGTGAGGAAGTGCAGGATGCTGGCGACCTGCCGACGCCCCTCGCTCGTCACACCCACCCAGCCGGGACTCTCGCTCGAGGCGTCGACCAGGCTGGTCGGCCGCCCGACCCGCGGCCCGGGAGCGACCCGACCCGTTCGCAGATCCCACGTCCACAGCGCCCACCCGCGCGGATCCTGAGCGGCGTAGATCAGGGTGCCGTCCAGACCGGATGCCGGACCGTTGGGGCTCGCCGGCGTAGCGGCCGGCGTGTGGGCGGTGATGAAGACGAACGCTCCGGCCGCGATGACGCCGACGAGGCCGGAGGTGATCCACCCGCGCGATCGAGCTCGCGCACGCCGGGAGCTCGAACGCGCCGACGGCATCTCTTCCGGTGGAGCATGAATGTTCGCCGAACGACGGCCCAGGACGGGCTGCAGGATGGCACGGGGAGCCTTCTCACGCGGCTCCGTCGCGAACAGATCGATCCCACACTGCGGGCACGTCTTCGATCGCGTCTCTCCTGACCAGTCGCAGCGGAGGCAGATCTTGCCGCTCATGGGAGGACCAACGGCGGAGCGTACGGCCGCGCGCCGTCGCCATCCACGGCGAGGTCGAGGATCCGGGTCCCGTCCGCGAGCACGGGATCGGGATCGAGCTCCAACAGGGGCAGCACCACGAAGGAGCGCTCCGTCATCCGCGGATGCGGGATCGTGAGCGCAGCCTCGTTCACGACGAGGTCGTCGAACAGCAGGATGTCGATGTCGATCGTCCGCGGGCCCCAACGGACATCGCGCGCGCGACCGAGCTCGGCCTCCACGTGGTTGCAGATCGCGAGCACTTCGTTCGGATCGGCTTCAGTCTCCGTCCGGATCACGGCGTTCAGATACGAGGGTTGGTCGGGTGGGCCACCGATCGGCTCGGTCTCCCAGACCCGGGAGGAGGCCACCGTGCGAACGCCTCCGTCTGCGAGCAGATCGACGGCCGCTTGCAGGGATCGCAGACGGTCGCCGAGGTTCGCGCCGAGGCCCAGCGTCACCGCGTGCATCGCGATCAGCTTTCCGGAAGCGTCACCGCCGCCGCGACGCCCTGGATCCCGAGGCGCGACGCCGCGTTCGGCTTGTGGACGATCACCGTCGCGCGGAGGACACGATCGAACGTCAGACACTCACGCGCGATGGCTTCGGCCATCGACTCGATCAGATCGAACGAGCCCTCCTGCACCACGCTCCGGACGACGTCGGTGACGGCGCGATAGTCGGCGGTCGCGTCGATCCGATCGTCACCGACGTTGATCTCCAGGTCGAGGTCCACGACGAAGGGCTGGGCGGTGTCCTTCTCTCCCGGCCGCGCGCCGTGACGACCGTTCACCTCGATGCCGGAGAGGAACACCCGGGAGCTCATGCGTTCGGTCCCACCTCCTGTTCCGCGGGGTCGGGCCCGGCCGACCCGTTGGCCTCGTCCGCCTCTTCCGCCACGAGATCGACCCACCCCGGAGGGCGTTCCAGCTGGAGGGTCGTGATCCCGCCGTGGTCGTGCGGCGCGCGCAGGTAGCGGGCGCGTAGGTACTCGAGGATCATCACGCCGATCGTGTCGAAGGCGTCGTCGAGGAGCAGGTGGCCCGACTCGGGGACGAACCCGAGGGTCGAGGCGGGGATCGCCGCGCTGAGGCGCTCGGCGATCCCCGGATCGACGATCCGATCGTCGTCGCCGTGGAGCATGAACACGGGTTGCTCCCACGCGGCCATCCTTCCCTCGAGGCCGGTGACCTCGTCACCGGCCTCGAGGACGGCACGCCCCCGCGCGTACGCGCCGGGGTCGCGCCGCCACCGCTCGAGGTACGCGTCGGCGTCCGCATCGGCGAGAGGCTCGATGTGCGCGCGAGCGAGGGCGTCCTCCGCCGTCTCCGGGAGGGCCGGGCCTTCGGTGGGACCGACGGATCCGAGCAGCACGATCGCGTCCGCGTCCATACCCCCCTCGAACACCAGGGCCTGCGCGACGCGCCCGCCGGTCCCGTGCGCGACCAACGCGGCTCGCTCGACCCCCAGGTCGCGCAGGCGGCCGCGGATCGCGGCCGCCTGCGCCCTCGATCCGTCCTCCTCGAAGCCAATGAGATCCGCCACCAGGACGCGGAACCGGGTCGCGAGCAGCGGGACGAGCTGCCGGAAGGCGTGCCCGCCGAACGGGAACCCCGGCACGACGACGACCGGCTCCCCCTCGCCCGTGGCCTCGAACGGCAGCTCGTTCACGAGACCGGCTCCCGGACGACCGCATCGGCAACCTTGAGGGCCCGGACGGTCGCCTCCACGTCGTGCACGCGGACGAGGTCCGCGCCGTGCGCGGCCGCGAGGACCGCTACCGCGAGCGAGCCCTCGAGCCGTGCCGCCGGGTCCTCGACGCCGGTAAGCGCGCCGATGAAGCCCTTCCGGGACGCACCGACCATGACCGCCGCGCCCAGCATCCGGAGCGCGGGCACCGCGCGCAGCAGCGCCAGGTTGTGGTCCACCGTCTTGCCGAACCCGATCCCCGGGTCGATGCAGACGCACTCCTCCGGGATGCCAGCGAACACGGCCGCCTCGATGCGCTCGCGGAGGAACTCGTGCACCTCCGCCACGACGTCGTCGTAGCGCGGGTCGTCCTGCATCGTCTTCGGCTCGCCGAGCATGTGCATCAGGATGACCCCGGCCCCGGTGCGCGAGACGGTCTCGAGGAGCGCGCTG
>DATAEV010000170.1:0-4096 GCA_036257875.1 Actinomycetota bacterium
CGGGTGATCATGAACGCTCCCACCCCGGAGACGACGATCGAGAGCAGGATGCCGAGCCGGGCCGCCGCGAGCAGCGGGGACCCCTCCGGGAAGACCGACGACGCAACGAACAGCGAGACCGTGAAGGGGGCGCCGGCCGCCGCCGCCGCGGCGGCCGGCGCCCCCAGCCCGCCCGTGCCGGGGATCCGGCCCAGACGGAGCCTGGCGACGAGCCAGCACGCACCGACGATCCCCGCGACCTTCCCGGCGAGCCGCGCCACGATCAGGCCGACGACGAGCCGGGCGGTCGTCGGCGACCACCACCCGCCCGAGAGGCGCACGCCGGCGTTCGCAAGGGCGAACAGTGGGAGCGCCGCCAGGTTCACCCACGGCAGCAGCTCGTGCTCGATCCGCGCGAGCGGCGACACCGCCTCGTGCGACAGCCGCGCCAGCTCCAGCCAGCTCGCCCCGTCTTCGTCCGGCGGGTCGGGGTGGTCGGACGTCTCGTCGGCGATCCGGTGAGCGGCCGCGCTGACGTCGGCAGGACGCTGGAACGGCAGCGCGGGAGCGAGCAATCCCAACACCGCACCGACCAGAGCCGGGTGCACGCCCGCGTGATAGGCGAACAGCCACGTCAGCACGCCGAGCACCAGGTACACGAGGAGATGGCGGACGTGCGCGCGTTCGCAGACGACCATCGCCGCGACCGTAAGCAACGCGAGCCCCAGCGGGAGCCAGGAGACGCTCCCCGCGTAGAAGACCGCCACGACGACGATCGTGAGGAGATCGTCGGCGATCGCGAGCGTGAGGAGGAACGGCCGGATCCCCGGCGGCGCCGAGCGCATCGCGATCACCACGATCGCGAGGCCGAAGGCCAGATCGGTCGGCATCGCCATCCCCCAGCCGTCGGCGGCCGGTGTCCCGTTCGTCGCGGCGAGGTAGATCACCGCCGGCACCACCATCCCGCCGAGCGCGGCCCCCACCGGGACGATCGCCGCACGCCGGTCACGCAGCTCACCCGTCACGAGCTCGCGCTTGATCTCCAGACCGGCCAGCAGGAAGAAGAAGGTCATGAGCCCCTCGCCGACCCAGAAGCGCAGGTCCTCGTTGATCGCCCATGGGCCCACGCCCACCGTCAACGTCGTCCCCCACAACCGTTCGTAGCTCCGCCACCAGGGCGAGTTCGCCCATGCGAGCGCAACGACCGCGGCGCAGAAGAGCGGGATCGCGCTCGCCGTCGAGGAACGCAGGAACTCCTGGAGCGGCCGGACGACGGTGCGCGGGAACATGCGATCCGAGCGGGACCAGGGGAGCCGGAGGGGGGAGGGGTCGACATCGGTCATGGCGATCTCCATGCCGACCAGTCTTCCCGGCTCACCTGTGTGACCGGTGCATCGTACCCCGCAACGGATGCCGGTTGCTTCGACGACGACGTCACGAACTCGCAACGCGCAGATGCGAGGAACGCGCCGGACGCCTGGTAGCCTCGTCGCGTTTTGGCAACCGAAGACAAGACCCCGCTCCGGGAGGCCGCACCTTCCGCCCCCGGGCGAACCTCCAAGACCCCAGATCGGTCGAAGGTCGCCCGGAACCGGATCATCGCCGGCGTCGTGATTGCCGTCGTTGTGCTCGTCGCGATCTTCCTGTTGACGCGCGGCGGCGGCGTGCTCTCACTCACGAACAACGAACCCCCGGTCGGCGCGGTCAACTTCCATCTGAGGGGCACGGAATTCGTGGCGACGCAGCTCTCGGGGGACAAGCAGGCGCAGAAGGACACGGCGAAGGCCACCGCCGACGCGGTGAAGAAGCAGCTGGACACGCTCTTCGAGACGGCGTACGTGGACCCGAGCTCCTGGGGCGACACGGGCGAGATCGGAGATCTGTTCACGGACGGCGCGAAGGGCCAGCTCAAGGACGACATCGCAACGATCACGCTCGGGGACAACGCCGGCGACACCTACGAGTCGGTCGATCCGGGGAAGAGCAGCGCCAAGGTCCGCACTTTGACCGACAAGAGCGGGAACGCACTGCGCGCCGCGGCGGACATCTCGTTCACGGGGCTGGCGAAGCACAAGGACGGCACCTACACCGAGATCACCGTCACGGGGACGTTCTTCTTCGTGAAGGACGGCGACATCTGGCGCATCGAAGGCTATTCGCTGAACCGCAAGGATAAGCCGGCCAAGGCGCCCGTCCCGAAGGGTTCTTCCTCACCGTCGGCGGTGCCGTCGTGAGTCGACGGTTCGTCGCCTTCGTCCTCGTGCTGGCCGCGTGGTTGGCCGGAACGGTCGCAGGCTCGCTCGGCAGTTCGCCCGCCGCGGCGTCCTCGCCGGGGATCGCGATCGGGAAGGCCCACCCGGCCGAGTACACGCCGTCGTTGACCGGCTCCAAGCCGATCGTCATCCTCGCCGTCGGCAGCGGCGCCCGCCCCGGCGATGATCCCTTGCACTCGCTCTCGGACTCGATCCACCTGATCTTCTTGAACCCGGACCAGCACGCCGGGACGATCATCGGGATCCCCCGCGACTCGTGGGTCGACATCCCGGGAAATAGCAGCAACAAGATCAACAGCGCGCTCGCGGTCGGCGGCCCTGACCTGATGGTCCAGACGATCGAGGCGCGGTTCGGCGTGCACATCGACTACTGGGCGATCACGACCTTCTGGGGCTTCAAAAGCATGCTCGACAAGATCGGCGGACTGACCGTCAACGTTCCGTTCCGGATGTACGACCCGTCCTACTCGGGCGCGGACTTCCAGGCCGGCGTTCAGCGACTCGACGGAGCGCAGGCCCTCGCGATGGCTCGGGACCGCCACAGCCTGCTGGCCGGAGACTTCGGGCGCCAGGAGAACGGCGGGCGGTTGATCCTCGCGGCGCTCACGCAGTTCCAGAAGGAGTTCAACGGGGACGCGGGCAGCCTCTTCGATTGGATCGGCGCGGGGATGACGCAGATCAACACGTCGCTGACGGTGGACGATGTGATGCTGCTCGCCTACACCGCGACAGCGCAACCCGTCGGCAAGCTCCGGAACATCGTCCTCCCCGGGAGCTCGCAGACGATCGGCGGGCTCTCGGCGGTCGCGCTCAACACCGCCGCGGTCACGCAGATCTTCAACGACGTCACGCCCGACGGGATCATGTCGAAGAAGAACGTGCCGCCGAGTCCCACCGCGAATCAGCCGTAGCTCGTCTCAGAGCTTGGTGGCGACGTACGCGACGTACGCGACGTAGAACACGCCCTGCAGCAGGAGGAGTCTCGCGGACAGACGCCCGCGGAACCGGAGCGTCAGGTAGAGGACGGAGCCCGCGAGGAGCGCGACGAGCGCCGCGACCAGCGCTTCGTGGGCGAGCTCCCAGGGAGTCAGCAGGAGTCCGACCGTCACCGGGAACGACGACTGGAAGACCATCGCGCCGGTCATGTTGCCCATCGCCAGCGTGTCCTTGTTCCGACGCACCCACAGGACGCTGTTGAACTTCTCCGGGAGCTCCGTCGCGAGCGGTGCGACCAGGAGCGAGAACGCCAGGGGCGGCAGCCCCGCCGCCTTGCCGAGGTTGCCGACCGCGTCCACGAAGAGCCTCGCGCCGCCGACCATGAGTATCAGACCGAAGGTCACCTGGACGAAGGGGGCGGTCGTCGAGCGATCGGCGCTCCACTCGGGGAGCCGGTGCAGCACCCATCGGAGCGCGACCCACAGACGGAGCGGTCGGATGTCGGAGGCTTCTCCTTCTGGATCCGCGGCCCCCTCTCCGGCCCCCGCCCCGGCCTCCGACTCCGGCGCCTGGAAGTGCCGCCGCACGTAATAGGCGTACCCCACGACGAGCACGATCGCGAGGGACACGTCGATCAGCCGAACATGCAGCAGCCCGGCGATCATCGCGAGGGCATACATCACCAGGAAGTAGCCCAGGTCCTGTTGGATCACCCGCCGGTCGATGTCCAGGTCGACGCTCCGGCGGCCGCCCCGAGCGTAGAACAGGACCGCCGTCCCGATCACGACCATCGCGAGCGTCGTGAGCATGAACGGTGCCCCGAGGATGGCGCCGATCCCGATCTCATCGCCAGCCTCGTGCCCTGAGAGGATCGCGACGATCGGCAGCAGGGTCTCGGGAAGCGCGGT
>DATAEV010000179.1:0-10259 GCA_036257875.1 Actinomycetota bacterium
GCGTCTTCTGACACGATAGTCGTTCGTGGCCACGCCTCGGTTCCCTCGTTCCCTCGTCGCCTTCGCCCTGCTCGGCGGAGCCGTGGCCGCAGTCGTCGTCGCGCTCGGGAGCCTCATCACGGGCATCGCCGCCGGGGTCGCCGTGTGGCTCGTTGGGTTCCTGCTGATCCGGTGGGCCGCCGGGGGCGGCTACCTGGGCGACGATCATGATCCGTCGCGCCGTCGGTTCCTGGTCTGGACCGGGCTCGGCGGGCTCGTGTGGGTCGCCGGCGGCGCTGCGCTGGGGCGCGCCGCCGCGACGCTGACCCGTCCCGATGCGGGAGCGATCCAAGAGGCGGCCGCGAGGGATCTGGGCGCCGAGTACATGGAGCTCGTCGGGCGCGCCTACCACCCGGGGCGCTCCGGGGACCTCCAGCTCTTGATCTCACCGTTCAACAGCGCGAACTACGCCTCGGAGTCGCTCTCGCTCGTTCCGCTCGACCCCCGGACGAGCCACGCCGCGGTCTGGATGTACCTGGAACGGATCCCGCTCGTCGTCTACGGCCCCGGCATCGTGCAGCGGTCCGACTCGGCCGAGCGTGTCTCCCTGGCCGATCTCGCGCCGACGACCGCCCACCTCATCGGGTTCGACGGGTGGCCGGACGATCGCGACGGCAGGGTGCTTCCCGGTCTCGCATCGACCGGACGTCCACCGAAGATCGTCGTTACCTACGTTTTCGACGGAGGCGGATGGAACGTCCTGCGGCATTGGCCCAACGATTGGCCGAACCTGAAGAAGCTGATGGGCCAGGGCGCCAACTATCGCAATGCGCTCACCGGCTCGTTCCCCGCGATCACGGCGTGTGCGCACGCGACGATCGGCACGGGAACGTTCCCGAGCACGCATGGGATCACCGGTCACAACATCCGGGCCGACGCCGGCGGTTCCCGCAAGGCCTACGGGGAACCGGGGGCCGCCGATCCGTCGGACATCCTCGAGCCCACGCTCGCCGACCTGTACTCCGACGCGACCGGGAACCGCGCGTGGGTTGGGCAGGTCGGCTATCAGATCTGGCACATGGGCATGATCGGCTTCGGCGGACCCAACCGGGGTGCGGACCAGAAGCCCGTCGGGGTGTACTGGGACGAGCGGGCGGGGAGCTGGGCCCCGCACAACCCGGAGCTGTTCCGGCTCCCCACGACGAGCCCCGGACTCGATGTTTTCGAAACCCACCAGACCGACTTCGCTGCGAAGCAGGCGACCCTCACCGCACCCGGATGGGACCGGCAGTTCGACCCGCAGGGCGGCCAATCGCCCTGCTGTAGCCCCCCCGTCGTGGAATACCAGCACGACCTGTTGGTCGCGACGCTCGACTCCGAGCCGATCGGGGTCGGCGGTCCGTCGCTCCTCTACACCACGTACAAATCCCCGGACTACACCGGGCACATCTACAACATGTATTCCGAGTGGGAAGGCCTGATGCTGCGGACGGTCGACGAGCAGCTCGGACGGTTGGTGGAAGACCTCGAGGCCCGATATCCCGGCGAGTACGTCCTGATCGTCACCGCGGACCACGGCCAATGCCCACTCCCTGATGCGGTGAACGGTGTCCGCCTCGACCCGATCCAGCTGACGCGCTCGATCGAAGAAGCGTTCGGCGCCGGCCCCGTCTCGGTCGTGCAGAACGTGTGGCCGAGTGAGGTCTACATGAACGTCCCGGGGCTACGTGACGCCGGCGCATCGCTCGACGACGTGGCGGCCCACCTGCGCCACCTCACGTACCGGCAGAACCTCGGACCGTACGTCCCACGGAGCGCGATCGAACAGGATCTGCTGGACGATCCCGAATTCTCCGCCGTCTTCGCGTCCACATGGCTCGATCGGATCGGAGACGTGTCCCGCTTCGGGGACACGATCTACACGGGTCAGGATGTCGATCCCGGCATCCCGTCCTCCTCGCTCACCCTCTGACATCGGGTCATCGGCGCGCGTTGACCCCCTCCACGCGGGTCGCGTACCGTGCCGCGCGTCCTTCCTGGGTCCTTCGGACCCCGATCGCATGAGCGAGAGCCACTACGACGCCATCGTGGTCGGCGGTGGCCACAACGGCCTGACCGCCTCCTTCTACCTGGCTCGGGCGGGGATGAAGACCCTCGTGCTGGAACGGCGCGAGCTCCTCGGTGGCGCCTGCGTCACCGAGGAGATCGCGCCGGGCTGCCGGGCGTCGACCGCGTCGTACATCGCTTCGATGCTGCGGCCCGAGGTGATCCGGGACCTCGATCTGGAGCGCCACCGGTTGCGGATGGTCCCCTGCGAGCCGGGCCTCCAGGCGGCGTTCGAGGACGGCACGGTGTTGCCGTGGTGGACGGACCACGAGCGGACCGTCGCGGAATGGGCGCTGGTGAACGCCGCCGACGCGCGCACGTTCGACCGCATCGACCGCCGGCTCAAGGAGCTCGCGCGCTACCTCCAGCCCTTCTTCCTCGAAGCCCCACCGGACGTGCACGCGCGCGGATGGGCGAGGATCAAGGAGGGGCGGCGCGTCTACGGACGCGTCAAGAAGATCCGGGGGGACGAGATCACCGACCTGGTCGAGTTCCTGACGGGTTCGCTCGGGGACTTCCTGGATCGTCATTTCGAATCCGAGACGATCAAGCGGATGTTCCTCGCGAACAACGTGTACGGGATGCACGCCCCTCCCTACCGGCCCGGCACGGCGATCGGGCTCCTGTTCCACCTCCTCACGGGCGGGGACGACGATGTCCAGGGCTGGTTCGGCCACGTGATCGGGGGCATGGGCTCGATCACCCAAGCGATGGCGGCAGCGGCGCGGGAGGCGGGCGCGGAGCTCCGGGTCGAGGCTCCGGTCGCGAGGATCATCGCGACGGATGACCGCGCGCGTGGCGTCGTCCTGGAAGACGGGACCGAGCTGGCGGCAGAGACCGTGGTGTCGAACGCCGATCCCAAACGAACCTTCTTGACCCTCATGGAGCCGACGGATCTGCCCGACGGGTTCCGAGGCGAGGTCGAGGCGATCAAGATGGACGGGCCGTGCGCGAAGGTGAACATGGTCCTCACCGAAGCCCCCCGATGGACCGGGATGCCTGCCGACGCCGACCTCAACCGCCGGTCGTTCGCGACGCTCGTGCCGACGCTCGAGGCCGCCGAGCGCATGTACGACATCGCGAAGTGGGGCGACCTCCCCGAGGAGCTCTGGGTGGATTGCGTGGTCGCGTCGAACGTGGACCCGACGCTCGCCCCCGCGGGGAAGCACATCATGACGTGCTTCGTGCAGTACGTCCCGTACCGGTTGCGCGCCGGAACCTGGGACGACCATCGCGAGCTCCTCGGGAAGCGCGTGAGCGACATCGTGGGCCGGTACGCGCCGAACGTTCCCGGATCGATCGAGGCGATCCAGGTGCTGACGCCCCTCGACCTGGAACGCACCTTCGGCCTCACGGAGGGCAACATCTTCCACGGTGACCTCAACATCCAGCAGCTCTTCTTCATGCGACCGGTCCCCGGCTGGTCGGACTACCGGACCCCGGTCGAGGGGCTCTACCTCTGCGGGGCCGGGGTCCACCCCGGTGGCGGCGTGACGGGAGCTCCCGGCTACAACGCGGCGCATCAGATCCTTCGCGACCGCAAGCGGGCGCGCCGATGAGCCTGATGGTCCCCTGCCCGCGGTGCGGTCCCCGTCCCCAGGAGGAGTTCACCTTCGGCGGAGAGCTCCGCGCGCTCCCCGCGGAGGATGTCGATGACTTCGCGCGGGTCTACCTCCGCCGGAACGCGCCCGGACCGCAGCCGGAGCGGTGGTTCCACGCCTTCGGGTGCCGGCGGTGGATGAGCCTCACGCGCGACACCGTGACGAACCGGATCGATCCGGACGTGACCCCGTCCGGTGGGTGACGCCCTTCGGTTCGAGGGACGACGCGTCGCCGTCGAGCCGGGGGACACCGTCGCCTCCGCGCTGTACCGCGCGGGCGTCCGAACCTTCACGCGCTCGCTGAAGTACCACCGGCGGCGGGGCCTCTTCTGCATGACGGGCGATTGCCCGAACTGTTCGTTGAACGTCGACGGCGACCCGGGAGTGCGCGCCTGCACCACGGACGCACGGGACGGCCAGGTCGTCCTCCGCGAGTCGGGATGGCCCTCGGCCGAGCACGACCTGCTCCACATGACGGACCGGCTGCGCCGCTTCCTGCCCGTGGGCTTCTACTCGAAGACCTTCATCCGGCCTCGGTTCGTGTGGGGACTCGCCGAACGAGTGATCCGTCGCGCGACCGGGGTCGGGCGCCTGCCGGCCGGCAGGGCGGCAGGCGCGAAGCCGGCGCGCGCCGTGCACGTCGATCTGCTGGTCGTCGGAGGCGGCGTCGCGGGGTTGGCGGCCGCGGCGGAAGCCGGGGCCGCCGGATCCCGGGTCATGCTCGTCGAGGAACGCCGGCTCGGGGCGACGGTCTGGGACGCGCGTGCCGTCGCACGGATCGAGGCGCTCGCGCAGGAGGCGACGGCGGCGGGCGTACGGATCCTCGAACGTCACACCGCGGTCGGCGTGTACGAGGGGCCGTTCGTACCCGTGGTCGGTCCGGACGAGGTTCTGCACATCGAAGCCGCTCGCGTGATCGCGGCGACCGGCGCCGTCGAAGCGCACGCGGTCTTCCCGGGGAACGACCTGCCGGGCGTCTTCCTCTCGCGCGGCGCCGCACTGCTGGGCGTTCGCCATGGCGTTCGGCCGGGCCGCCGCGCGGTCGTCGTCGCCACCACCGACGAGGGGCGCACCTCCGCGGAGGCGCTCCGGAGCACCGGCGTGGAGGTGCTGATCCACGACGGACCCGTCATCGCAGCGGAGGGGAGCGGCCGGGTCCGCGCCGTGATCATCGAGACCCCGAGCGGCCGCGAGCGGATCACCTGCGACACGCTCGTGCTCTCGCTCGGGTGGGCGCCGCGCGACGCACTGCTCCGCATGGGCACGGATCAGGAGGTTGCCGGCGCCGGCGAGGTCGTGATCCCCGGCTGCTCGCTCGAGGAGGCCGAGGCGAGCGGCAGACGGGCGGCGAACGGTCGTGGCGAGGCCGCGAGCGACGTGCCGACGGTCCCGCTGGCGAGCGACGGCTACGTCTGCCTGTGCGAGGACGTGAGCCTCCACGACCTCGAGCAGGCGTGGGACGAAGGCTGGCGCTCGTCGGAGATCCTCAAGCGCTACACGACGGCGACGATGGGCCCGTGCCAGGGGGCCGTCTGCGGGCGGCCCCTGGCTGCGTTCGCGGGCGCGCGGGCGGACGCGGTCGCCACGGCGGGCGCGCGCACCACGGCACGTCCGCCCGCGCGCCCGATCCCGCTGGAGGATCTGGCCGCCGGGGTCGACGAGTCGATCGAGCAGCGGACCTCGCTCCACGATCGCCATCTCGAGCTGGGTGCGCGGACAGAGCGGAGCGGTTCGTGGTCGCGACCGACGACCTTCGGCGACATCGAGCAGGAGATCAGCGCCGTCCGCCACCGGGCCGGGCTGCTCGACGTCGGCACCCTGGGGAAGTTCCTGGTCGCCGGGCGCGATGCCGCGGAGCTGATGGATCGGGTGTTCCCCGTCCGCGTTCGCGATCTGGCCCCCGGCCGCTCGCGGTACCTCGTCGCGCTCGACGGGGCCGGCTACGTGATGGACGACGGTCTCCTCGCCGCCCTCGACCGCGGGCGCTTCTACCTCTGCTCGACCTCGGGAGGCGCACCGGCGATGGAGGCGTGGCTCCGCGACTGGATCGACCGCTGGGACCTCCACGTCCATCTGCTCGATCAGACCGCCCAGCTCGGGGCGATCCTCCTCGCAGGCCCGAACGCCCGGACGATCCTCGAACGGTTGACCGGCGATGACGTGAGCGCGGGGGCCCTCCCCCACATGCGACACGCCGAAATCACCGTCGCCGACGTGCCCTGCCGTGCGCTCCGGGTCGGCTTCGTCGGCGAGGTCGGGTTCGAGCTCCACCACGACCGCTCGCGCGGTCCCGAGCTCTACGACGCGTTGCTCGAGGCCGGCCGCCCCGAGGGCGCCCAGCCTTTCGGGCTGGGCGCCCTCGACACGCTCCGGTTGGAGAAGGGTCACCTCTACCTCGGACAGGACACGTTGCCCGATGACCACCCGGCGAAGCTCGGCCTGCAGTGGGCCGTCGCGATGGACAAGCCGGGGTTCGTCGGGAAGCCCGCGCTCGAGCGCATGCGAGCGCTGCCGCTGGAGCGCACCATGGTGGGACTCCGCATCGACGGCGAGCCGCGGCGCGGGATCCCGCTCCTCGCCGGCGATCGCGTCGTCGGGCGGGTGACCTCGTCCGCGCGCTCCGAAGCCGCGGGCGGGACGATCGCGCTCGGATGGATCCGCGCGGTTGACGGCGCGTTCCCGACCGAGCTCTTCGCCGGCGGATCACGAACCACCGTCGTGCCGACACCCTTCTACGACCCCGAGGGGGCCCGGGTTCATGCCTGAGCTCACCCGCGCTCCGATCGGCGTCGTCACGGCATCGGCCGAGGCCGGTGCGCTCGATCTGCTCCTCGTTCCGGGACGGGCCTTCGCGTGCCGCGTCGCCGACGACGAGCTGTTACTGCTGTGTGCCCCACCGGTCACCGACGAGGTCGCTCGGGAGGTCGCGACGCGCCTCGCCGCGCTCGATCCCGACGCCCTCGTGATCGACACGACCGACGGCTGGGTGGCGGTCTCGATCGCCGGGGACGATGCGCGGGTGAGCTTCGGTCTGCTGTCCCGGCTCGAGCTCCCCGTGGCCGGTTTCCTGCAAGGCGAGGTCGTGCACGTCCCGGCCAAGGTCGTCGCGGGTGACGACGGGGTGCTCATCCTCGTCCCGTCGATCTGGCAGGCCCATCTGCACGATCGAGCGGCGAAGGCCTTCGGGCACACCGGACCGCTCGAGGCGCGCCCGTGGGCGGTGCCCACCTCATGACCGGGATCTTCCGCCGGCGCGTGTTCCTCCGGCGGGCCGAGCCGAACCGTCGGTACGACGTCGTGATCATCGGGGGCGGGGTGAACGGGCTGTCGCTCGCCTACAACCTTGCGTCGCGTCACGGGATCCGCGACGTCGCGATCTTCGAGGCCGGCTACATCGGCGCCGGAGCGTCGGGACGGAACACGCAGGTCGTCCGCGCGAACTACAACACCCCCGAGAACGTGCCGCTGTACAAGGCCAGCTTGGGGATCTGGCGCACCCTCAGCCAGGAGCTCGACTTCAACGTCCAGTACTCGACCCAGGGCGAGCTGGATCTCTGCCACACCACCGATTCGCTCGAGGTCGAACGGGACAAGTCCCTGCTGAACCACGCCTACGGTGTGGAAACGAACGTCGTCACTCCGGAGGAGATCGCGCGGCTGCATCCGCTCGTCGACCTCACCGCCGGCGGTGAGCTACCGGTGCTCGGGGCGTCTTACCATCCGCCCGGATCCATCGCGCGCCACGATTCGGTCGTGTGGGGCTACGCGTCGGCGGCCACACGCCTGGGCGTCCACGTCCACGAGGGCACGCCCGTCACGGGGATCACGATCGATGACGGCGGTTGCACGGGGATCGCAACCTCCCGCGGTTCGGTGTCGGCCGGCGCCGTCGTCTCCGCGGTCGCCGGGTGGACCTCGATCGTCGCCGACATGGCCGGCCTGAAGCTCCCGATCAGCACGCATCCGCTCCAAGCGTTCGTGACGGAGCCGTACCGTCACGTGCTCGACGGGTTGGTGTCATCGATGGATCTGTACGTCTACATCTCGCAGACCGCGCGCGGCGAGCTGCTGGTCGGGGCGGAGATCCTCCCGTACAACACGTACTCGACCCGCTCGACGTTCGATTTCCTCTCCGAGGCGGCCAAACGCTCGATCCAGATCCTGCCGTTCATGGCTCGTGCCCGCGCGATGCGGCAATGGGCGGGCCTGTGCGACATGACGCCCGACTCGTCGCCGATCCTCGGCGAGACTCCGCTCCCACGCTTCTTCCTGATGGCGGGGATGGGGACGTGGGGGTTCAAGGGCTCGCCGATCTTCGGCCGCACGATGGCGGAGCTCGTCGCCACCGGCCGGACACCGGAGCTGATCGCGCCGTTCGCCCCGGACCGGTTCGAGCGGGACCGGATGGTGCCGGACGCGGCGAGCGCTGGCACGCACTAGCGCTAGCGGTCGTGGGAACCGCTCTGCAGGTCCACGTACGCGACGTCTTCGCCTTCGGGACCCCGCGCTCCTACCTCCACACGGCGGGCAGCGCCGGCCACACGACGTCGTCCGCACCCAACCACCCGGCCAGCTCGTCGATCGCGCGCTCCGCCGGCGGCCAGTCCGACGGCGTCGCGCCGGGCTCCTCGTAGATCGCGTTCACGCGCAGCACGCCCGCCCTCCGGTCGTAGAGCGGGTCGACGCGCCCGATCAGTCGGTCGCCGCGGAGGATCGGGAGGACGAAGTACCCGAACTCGCGCTTCGCCTTCGGCACGTAGATCTCCAAGCGGAACCGGAAGTCGAACAGGCGCTCGGTGCGCTCCCGATCCGAGATCAGATCGTCGAAGGGCGACAAGAGCGTCGTGCGGCCACGGAACGTCGTGTCCAACAGATCGCGGTGCGCGACCCACCGGCCCGCGAGGCCCTCGACCTCGATCGGCACGATCAGCCCGTCGCGCAGGTGACGTCGGATCGCGCGGTCCCGCGTCGGGACCGGCCCGTCGAAGAGCGTGCCGATCCGCTCCAGTCGTTCCAGACCGCGCGCTCGCAGCTGGTGGTCGACGAGGTCGGCGGCGATCGCGGACGCCGCACGGGCGGGAACCCGTGGGAGGGACCGTGACGCCAGATCCCAGATCCGCTGCTGGCCGTCGCGGCCGACGATCATCACCCGGCCCTGCAGCCACAGGATGTCGAGCAACATGGGTACGTTCTGCCCTTCATCGTTCCAACCGCCGGTCTGCCAGCCCTCCGCAGCCCGATTCTCCAGGTCCCGCGCCCTGAGGGGACCGCGCCGTCGCAGCTCGCCGATCACGTACCGGACGAAGGCGTCGTTCGCCTCGAGCCACCGTCGGACGTACTCGCGGCGCTTCCAGGTCCCGTAGGGGTAGCGCCGCATCGAGATGCGGTGGATCGGGAGGTCGGCCGTCGGCACGATGTGCGCCCAGTACTCGAACAGCGTGCGCTCTGCCCAGAGCAGCCGTTCGAGCTCGGCGACGCGGAACCGCCGGCCGAGCCGGCTGAAAAGAACGAGCTGCTCGGTCCGGGCGACCGCCGAGGTGGGATCGATCTGCACCTCGCCCAAGCGTCGCACGACCTCCTCGATCGACGCCGGTCGACGAGCGTCGAGGAGCTGACCCGTCACGGCGAGCTGTCGCGCCCGCCGTCGCGAGACCTGGACCGGCTCGGGCATCGACGTCATCGAGTCATGGAGGTCATCGAGGCCCGGAGGCTACCGCCCGACGCCGACGAGTCTCCACGAGAACCGTTCTGCCTCCTCGTCCGTACACCCACGGAGTACCGTGCTGAGAGTGAAGATCGACGACCCGGGATCCGATGCAGCGCTCATGGCGGAGTTCGCCGCCCGCGAGGAGCGCGCCGCCGGCACGCTCTTCGACCGGTTCGCGTCCAGGATCTACGGGCTCGGCGTGGTGATGCTCGGCAACCACCAGGCGGCCCAGGATCTGGTGCAGGACACCTTCGTGAAGCTGTGGCGAACCGCGGAACGATACGACCCGCAGCGCGGGCGGCTCGAGACGTGGGTCCTGCTCACCGCCCGGTCGCTCGCGATCGACAGCCTTCGCCGTCGCGTGCTGGAATCCCGTTCGCTGCAGGCGATCGGGATCCAGCCCGAAGATGACCCCGAGCCGCTCCCGGACGAGCGGGCGGCGCTCACGGACCTGTCCGCCCGCGCCCGCCGCGCGATGGCGTCCCTGTCCCCCGAACAACGCTCCGCCCTCGAGCTCGCCTACTTCGGCGGCCGAACGACCGCCGAAGTGGCCGCGCTCGAGGGCATCCCCCAGGGCACCGTGAAGACGCGGATCCGCGCCGCCCTGCTCCGGCTACGCGACGAGATGGCGAAGGACGCCGATCATGACGTGTGACGAGGTCCGTGAACTGCTCCCCGAGCACCTGCTCGGCACCCTCGAGGGTCCGGAGGACCTCGAGGTTCGGCGGCACCTCCGGGGGTGCAGCACCTGTCGCGAGGAGCGGATGAAGCTCGAGGACGGGGTCGCCGCGCTCTCCCGCGCGGTGCACGATCAGGAGCCGCCCGCCGACCTTCGGGACCGTGTCCTGCGCACGCTCGACGAGGAG
>DATAEV010000187.1:0-1849 GCA_036257875.1 Actinomycetota bacterium
TAACACCGCGAGACCGACCGCCGCTGCGAGCGGGGCCCCGTCCCAGGTGTGCCCGGGGGGGAAGCGTCGCGATCCCTCGGCGACGGCGTCGTAGACGTGCTCGCGGACGAGCACCGCCCCGATCGCCGCGTAGCCGGCTCCGAGCCCCTTCGCGGTCGCGATGATGTCGGGGATACACGCGGTCGCCGCGCCGGCGAACCAGTTGCCCGTGCGGCCGACGCCGGTCACGACCTCGTCGAAGCACACGAGGAAGCCGAAGCGCTCGCGGCGCTCGGCGAGGCCTTCCCAGAAGCGGCGCGGCGGGGTGTAGGCGGGCAGGGCGGCGGCGCTGATCGCCTCGCAGAAGAACGCGGAGACGTTCCCCGGACCTGCCTGCTCGAGGGCGCGATCGAGCGCCTCGAGCGCCGCATCGCCGCTCGGGTCGAACCGCCACGTGCTCGGCGGGATATGGAGGTGTTGGGGCAGGTAGGGGCCGAACGGGCCGTGCAGCCCAGCTCGTCCCGTGAGGGCGAGGGTCTCCATCGTGGGGCCGTGATACGCCTGGGCGGGCGAGATGACCTGCCAGCGTTCGCCCTCGCCCCGCTCGACGTGATAGCTCCGAGCTAGCTGGATCGCCATCTCGATGGCGTCCGCGCCGGCGACCGTGAACTTCACGCGACCGAACCCCTCTGGCGCGACCGCGATCAGCTCGTTCGCCAGCTGTTCCTGGAGTGGGTTCGTGAGCCGTTCGTTGTGCGCATAGGCGAGCTTCTGGGCTTGGACACGAGCGGCCTCGATGATGTCGCGCCGGCCGTGGCCGAGCGTCGCCGCCATCGACCCGCCGCTCATCGCGTCCAGGTACCGACGACCGGCGGCGTCTTCGATCCAGACGCCGTCGCCGCGGGCGATGACCGGCATCGCTCGTCCGAGCTCGAGCGGGAAGACGTGCGTGCGCTCGCTCTGGATCGACGCGTCGGCCATCCGGCCCCCCTTCACGCGGGTCGTTCCTGCCCGCGCGGTCCCACCCTCCGCCTAGCGTAGGGCAACGCCCCGTTGCGGACCAATGGGCCGTCAAGGTATACCCACCACACCGGGAGCCGTTGCGCGGGACGGAAGGAGCCGGCATGAGCGACGTCAGGGAGATCCTCGGGGGGTGGCAGTCGGACGGGATCGGATTCGTCCGCTTCGAGCTCCCCGACATGCACGGCATCTCGCGGTCGAAGACGATCCCGATCGCCCACGCGTTCGACTACGCCGAGCGCGGGCTCAACATGTACGGGGGAGCGAGCGTCCTCGACACGCGCTCGGACGTCGTTCCGGGCACGCTGTACCACGACAAGAAGGGGTACGGCGACCAGTTGCTGTTCCCCGACCCGGGATCGGCCGCGGTGATCCCGTGGATGGATCGAACGGCGAGGTTCATCTGTGACGCCCAGTGGTACGACGGGACGCCGCTGGCGGCGACCCCTCGTTCCGTCTTCCGTCGCGCGCTCGAGAAGGCTCGCGCGATGGGGTTCGACACGCTGATGGGCTCGGAGTTCGAGTTCTATCTCCTGACAGGGGACACCCACCAGCCGCTCTTCGACGGCTATCACATCTTCAACACCGTCCGGAACGACTACGTCCCGACGATCCGCCGGATCATCGAGGAGATGCCGAAGGTCGGGGTGGACATCATCACCGCGAACTGCGAGTACGCGGGGTCCCAGTGGGAGATCAACTTCGCGCCCGGCCGCGGCCTCGCCGGTCCGGACGACGCCTTCACGTTCAAGAACGGCGTCAAGGAGATCGCGAAGCAAGACGGCTACCTCGCCACGTTCATGACGAAACCGTGGGCGGATCATTCGGGGAGCGGGTGTCACACCCACCT
>DATAEV010000197.1:0-3993 GCA_036257875.1 Actinomycetota bacterium
TACCCGGCGAAGATCGTCCACGTGATGAACGACCACGTCTCCTTCGGATCCCAGCCCCAGTAGCGGCCCCACGTCTGTTGCGCCCAGATCGCGCCGCAGATCACGCCGAAGGTCCAGATCGGGAACCCGAACTGGATGAAGCGGTACGCGAGCCGGTCCAGCGTGGCGGAGGGCGGCAGGGCGATCCGCCGCGCCGGCTCCGCCGGCGCGGCGGATCCCACCGGCTCGTCGGCGCCGGACACGTAGTCCGGCGGCGCGTCGAGGTCGGCGTCGACGGAACCGCCGAGGATGGGCGGCGGGTTCCCGGTGCGGAGCGCCGCGATCTGGCGGCGCTCCGCCGCCACCTTGACCAGATAGAGGATCGTGAACAGGCAGCCGATCCCGAGCAGCGAGGAGGCCGTGATCATCGCCGTGACGTGGATCTGCCTCCAGTACGAGTTGAGCGCGGGCAGCAGATCGGTCGGTCCGACGTAGAAGAACGACACGGCCATCGCCAGCGTGAATATCGCGAACGCATAGATGAACCCGCCGAGCGTCGTGACGTGGTACCGCCACTCCACGATCACGAGGTACGCGAGCACGATCAAGAACGTCAGCAGCGCCGAGTACTCATACATGTTGCCCCACGGCGTGCGGTCGGCCGCGATCCCCCGACCGACGATCGACAGGCCGTTCGCGAGGAGGCCCACGGTTCCCACCACGAGCGCGGCCGTGTGGAACGAGCTCCTCCGGAAGGCGAGGTACGCGAACGACAGCACCATCGCCGCGATGTACGCGAACAGGGCCGCGTTGAAGGCATCGCTCGAGACACGGGCCCAGTCGGCCGTGCTCACCGCGCCCCGACCTCCTCACGCCGTTCGGCCGGGATCTTCGCGATCGCGGCGTCCAGATCCTCGACGATCTTCGGGAAGGCCTCTTCGAACCGATCCTTCCGCTGCAACGCGAACCCCCCGATCCGTACGACCGACCCGGCATCCTTGGGCTCTGCGCGGACCCAGAGCTTCCGTCGCGACGAGTACATCGCAGCGACCAGACCCGCGAGGATGAGGATAGCGGCGCCGAGGACCCAGGGGACGGTCGTGTCGCGCGAGATCTGCAGCCGCGAATACTGGCGAAGCTCCGGGAACGACATCGTGATCCCGGAGGCGGCGCCGGCCGGACAGACGGTCCCGGCGAGCTGTCGTGGAAGGCTCGATGAGGAGGCCCCCGACGTCACGCAACCGCGAGCGAGATCGACGGTCCATCCCCGGCCGATGCCGCCGGTCGCGACCTGGTGCATGAGTCTCGTGTCCAACCCGCTCAGCGACGGATCCAGGAGCTTGCCCTTCCACACCGAATAGCGCATGAACGGGTCGTTCGCCTGCGTCATCGGCTGCGGGACTCCGGCGATCAGCCCGGCGAAATACGCCACGCTGTCGGGATAGAGCTCGAGCTTGATCGCCACCTGCGGCCGGAGCGTCGGCAACTTCACGAACCCGACCCAGGGAACCGTGAGCGGGTTGTCGCCGGGCTGTGCGTCCTGCCCCATGACCACGGGGCCGTGGTAGATCGTGGCTCCCCTCTCCGTGATCGTGACCGCGGGCGCCCAACCGAAGCCGAACTGGAAGATCCGCACGCCGTCGAAGCTCACGGGGTGATTGATCGTGACGGTGTCCGCTCGCGCGAGCGTGCCGTCGGGGTTCAGCAGGTCGACCTTCGACGTGAAGTCCATCGGGACACCGCTCTGCCGGAACGCGTCGGAGTAATCCAGCAGCTTGATGCCGATCCCCGTGTGGGCTCCCGATGAGAACCGTCCCGTACGAAGGTCGCCGTCGTAGTTGAACGCCGCGTCGGTCCAGGTCTGTCCCTCGACGATCGTCGCGTGCCCGACGTAGCCGGTCCCCTTCCCCACGATCACGGCGACAAGCAGCACCAGGAACGCCCAATGGAACACGAGGCTGCCGATCTCCCGGAGCGCGCCTTTCTCCGCCGCGACGGCGCGTCCGTCCTCCGCGAGGGCAACGCGGTAGCCGTGATGCCGGAGCACCGTGCGCGCCGTCGTGGCCGCCGCTCCCGGCTCGGCGGCGACGCGCAATTCCCGGTACTGCGGGAACGCGTCGATCTCCCTCGCCTGGATCGGACGCTGGCGGATCGTCCGGATCATCGCGCGCGATCGTGGGAGGAGACAGGCGATCAGGGACACGAACAGCAACGTGAGGATGAGTGCGAACCACCAGGATCCGTAGACGTCGAAGAAACCCGCCCGGAGGAACAACGTGCCGAAGAACGGATGCGCCAGCCGGTACGACGCGACCCGTTCCGGGCTGTTCGGGATCTGCGGGAGCAGCGAGCCGACGGCGGCGGCCGCGGCGAGCAGGAAGAGCAGAACGAGGGCCGTGCGCATCGACCGGAGGGTCCGCCACACGAGCGCGAAGGACTGCCGGATCGTGACGCGGGGAGGCGCGGGAGGACTCATGTGGCCGACCCGATGCTACTGCGAGCAGGGACGTCAGAGGCCGGGCGCGAACCGCTGGAGCGGCGCGATCAGGTACCGCGTGAAGGTTCCGGTGATGAGCATGATGCCCATCCCGACGAGCAGCGACCCCGAGACCACGGTGATCGCCCGGTAGTTCCGGCGGAACCACCGGAGCGTTCCGGAGAGCCACTGGACCCCGAGGCCGATCAGGAGGAACGGGACGCCGAGCCCGAGCGAGTACACGACCAGCAGCAGGACCCCGCGCGCCGTGCTCTGGGTGCTCGCGATGAAGAAGATCCCGCTCAGCACCGGCCCGATGCAGGGCGTCCATCCCGCCGCGAAGGCCATGCCCAGCGGGAACGCCCCGGCGACGCCGGGACGCACCTTGTGCAGGAACGGCCGCCGCTCGGCGTACAGCGCGATCGAGCCGCGCCCGAACGCGTACCCGATCATCAACAGGCCGAGGGTGATCACGACGAGGCCCGCGATCGTTTGCCCGGTGGAGCCCTTGAAGAACCGGACGGTCGAGGCGAACGCGCCGAGCAGCGCGAACACCAGCGTGAATCCGCCGATGAACAAGACGATCGGCAGGATCCTTCGTGACCGAGGTTGGTCCGCCTCGCCCGCCATCCCCCCGTCGACGGCCGAGGCGCCAGTCACGAACGACAGGTAGCCGGGGACCAGCGGGAACACGCACGGGCTGGCGAACGAGACGATGCCCGCGACGAACGCGAGCGCAGGGGCCCACCAACGGGCCAGCGCGGATGTGGTGTCGGCGAGCATCGCGGCGTGCGCCTCAGTGTAGGTGCCGTACCACGGGTGCCCTAGAGGGGTTGCTATGATGCCGCCGCCGCGACCGGGAGGGATGGAAGGCACGAGCGCATGAGTCAGATCGACGTCGCGACGAAGTCACCGATCCGGCAGCGCACGCAAGGCCTCAGATCCCGGGTCGAGGTGTTCGTCCGGAATTTCGAGTGGACATGGACGAACGCCGTGCTGTTCTCGATGGCCCTGCTCTTCTTCCTGCTGATCTCAGCGGTCGTGATGCCGTCGTTCTGGATGTACTACGCGGAACAGAAGATCGGCTGGGCCGGCCCGACCGACCTCCAAGCGTTCCTGGAGAAACCCTTCGGGACGAGCCTCACGAACCCGCTCAGTCTCGAGGGGTACAAGCAGGTCCGCGACGCGATCGCGATGGGTCTCACGACTGGCCCTATCGTCACCGTGCTCGTCGCATCGGCCGCGATGCAGAACTGGCGCCGCAAGCTCCGTGGCGGTGGCGGAGACTCCCGACCCTCCGGTGGATACCGGTAGGAGCGCGCATGCCCTTCACGAAGACCGAGGTCGACATCCACGACGATTACGTGCTCGAGTCCGTCGACCCCGCCTGGCTCGCTCAGGGCGTGAAGTCGCCGAAGCACCTGATGCTCGACCCCGACAACTGCATCCTCTGTCGCGCGTGCGAGGACGTCTGCCCGTGGAACTGCATCTGGATGATGTCGACCGACATCGTCCAGGACGCCGACGAAGACGCCGTC
>DATAEV010000202.1:0-6193 GCA_036257875.1 Actinomycetota bacterium
ATCCTCGCTCGGCTCGATCGTCTGTCGGCGCCCGCTCGCGAAACCGCGACCGCGCTGTCCGTGTTGGGGAGAGACGTGGATCTCGCCGTCGCCCGATCTTCGGTTTTGGGCGACGACCCCGACGTTTCCCTCGTCGAGCTCGTGCGCCAGGGTCTGATCGCTGTTGAAGGGCCGAGATGCTCATTCTCGCATGGGTTCGTACAGGAGGTTGCGTACGCTACGCTCCTGCGCGACCGCCGGAAGGAGTTGCATCGAAGCGCGGCGGAGGCGCTCGAGAGGTCATCGAGGGAGCATCTCCACGCCCCCGCAACGCTCGCGTACCACTGGGAACGGGCCGGAGAGCCAGAGCAAGCGATCCGATACCACCTGGCAGCGGCCGATGCGGCGGAAGCCGTATCCGGGCTCATCGAGGCGCTGGGGCACGTGGATGCTGCGGTGCGTCTCGCCGAGCGCGTCGAGTCCGATGTTGACGTGCCTGCGCTTCTGCTTCGCCGGGCGACGCTCCGCGAACATCTGGGCGACGCGGCTGGGGCGCGCGACGACGCAGAACGGGCGCTCGATGCGGCGCGAGGACGACGCGACCGGCACCTGGAGCTGAGAGCCCTCGAAGAGCTCGGGTCCATCCTGGCAGGAGCCGTGGACTACCGGGCGGCGACCCCCTTGTTCGACGAAGCGCTCCATCTCGCGGAGGTGTCAGGGGATCGCACGGAGTTGGTGCGTTGCCACGCACGGCTCTCGATCGCGTGGACCAATCGCTTGCGCCTCGACCGAGGGTTGGAACACGCGGAGCGCGCTTCGGCGATCGCCAGGGAGGAACGAGGAGCAGCGCTCGAGGTCGTTGCGCTCGACGCTCTCAAACAGGTGGAGCTCCAGATCGGTGATTTCCCCTCCGCAGAGCGTCACGTGAGCCAGGTGTTGGATTTCGCCGAGCTGCGCGGGGACCTCTGGTCCGCCCAGGTCTGCGAGCTCGAGCTGGGCTTGATCGCGACCGCACGGGGACGGTGGGAGGACGCGCGATCGCATCTCGAGCACGGATCTGCGTTGAATCGCGAGGTTCGTGACGACGGGAACATGCCGCTGCATCTGGCGACACGCGCCTGGCTGGATCGCCTCCAGGGACGGTACGGGTCCAGTTTGGATCTTGGGACCCAAGCCTGGGATGCCGCTCGCGAACATGCCCACGCCGAGTGGACGGCGTGGTCGTCGATGTTCCTCGGCTCGATCCTCCTCGAGGTCGGATCGGATGAGGAGGCCGCGAGGATCTTGGAGGAAGGAGCGGCCGCGGCGGAGCGATCGGGCGCCGATCTCCACAGCGTTCGTTGCTGCGCGCTCCTCGGTCGAGCTCGGTTGCGGTGCGGCGACGCGCTGGGAGCATCCGACGCGCTCAACCGGGCCGAAGACGTCTTCGTTCGGATCGTCCTCCCAGCGGATCGCACAATCGTGTTCGCGTGGGATGCCTTCGTGGATGCCGCACTGATCCGCGCGTCGTTGGGAGAAGAGGCGGGGCAGGCTCGGGAACTCGAGTCACTCCTTCGACTTTGGGAGCGTGATGGCTTCCGCGAGGCGGTCGCGGAAGGGCACCTCGGGCTCGCGCGTCTTGCGGCTCGTGCCCGTGATCCGCAGGGTGCCGCGCGCGCCGCCCGAGTCGCGGCCGACGAGGCCGGATCCGCGGGCTTGCCCGGAACGTCGTGGCGGGCACACGCCTTCCTCTCGACGCTTCCGGGCGCAGCTCCCGAACACGCGGAAGTCGCGCGCTCGATCGTGGCGGATTTGACCTTGTCCCTCACCGATCACACACTCGCTGAGGTGCTGCGCGACACCCTCGAGAGGGAGTTGGGAGGATCGACATGGCCGTAGCGGTGAGCGGACTCCATCACGTCACGATCCGGGTCCAGGATCCTGATCGTGCGCGTGCTTTCTACGAGGAGACGCTCGGACTCCCGTTCATCGAGATCCCCGTGGACCAGGCGTTCGTACGCGAATGGAAGGGGAACCCGTCTGAGGGGACCCTCCTGGCTACGCAGATCGGGAGCACGTTCCTGATCCTCGCTCCCCCTTTGGAGGGGACTCCGGATGACGACCGCTTCAGCGAACGCCGCATCGGCGTGGACCATCTAGCGTTCGGTGTGGACGACCCCGCCGTGCTCGAAGAGGTCACGGCGGCACTCGAAGGGGCCTCGGTCCCGACGGCTGGGATCGAGACCGATCCGGTCCTGGGCAAGCCGTACGTCGCTTTCCGGGATCCCGACAACGTTCAGTGGGAATTCTTCCTGGCGAGCTGAGCGCACGCACCAACGGGCGACGTCCGGCCGATGTTGGACCGGATGGCCCACGGTACCGTTCATGCTGTGAGCGCCTTGGCAACCGACGTTCCCGAACGACGCCGTCTAGACGGGCGAACCGTCATCCGTTGGTTCGGGCTGCTGTGCCTGATGGGGGCGGCCTTCTTCGGCGGATACGTCGCCTGGCTCCTGTGGGGGACGGGCCTGCAGACCCAACGGGCGCAGGAAGCGCTGCGACCGGCCATCGAAGGGCAGATCGCCGATCCCCGGCCGCCCTCCGAAGGCCCGAAACCGGGAGCGCAGGTCGTCCCCGGAAGCGCCTACGCGGTGATCGAGATCCCCCGGATCGGCCTGAACATGGTGGTCGTCCAAGGCACCGACTACACGTCCCTCAAGGCCGGACCCGGACACTACGTCGACACCGCCGACCCCTGGGACGGGACCGGTCGCGTTGGCATCGCCGGGCATCGGACGACGTACCTGCACCCGTTCTTCAACCTGGATCAGGTCCTGCCGGGCGACACGATCGAGCTGCTGACCGGCTTCGGCGCGTACACGTACACGGTCACGAAGAACTTCGTCCTGCCTGAAGCGACGGCGGGCGTGGTCCTGCGGCAGACCAGCCAACCGACGCTCGTCCTAACCACCTGTAACCCGAGGTATGCGAGCTCCCAACGACTGATCGTGGAGGCGGACCTGACGCAGCCGCCCGCCTGAGGCTGGCCACGAGGACTACGCTCAGCGCAGCTCCCCTCGGAGGGCTCGTGGCCGAGATACCGACGTCGTTCCCGGATGGATCCTTCCTCGCCGGACTCGACGCGGCCGACTGGTCCGACCTGATGCGCGAAGGTCGTCCGATGTCGCTCCCTGCGGGCGCCACGTTGTTGTTCGAGGGAGACCTATCCGATCGCGTTGTGGTCGTTCTCACGGGAACCCTCCGCGTGTTCTCGACGGCAGCGACGGGGCGTGAGGTCCTCGTCACCGTCGCCGGACCGGGGGAGATCCTCGGAGAGATGTCCGCCTTGGACGGCCAGCCGCATTCGGCGTCGGTGAACACGGTCGACCCGGCGGAGGTCGTCCTGGTGCCCGCCGACTTGTTCCGTTCCATCCTGGGATCGAACGCGCGGATCGCGACGGCCGTGGCGATCCGACTCACGCGGGAGCTCCGTCGAGCCGTGCGGCAACGCGTCGACCTGGAAGCGTACGACGTCCCGGCCCGCTTGGCGCAGCGCCTGGTCGACCTCGCCGAGCGGCTCGCCGTAGGCGCCGAGGAGGTCGAAGTTCCCATCTCGCAACGAGAGCTCGCCGAATCGTGCGGCGCCTCGCGTGAGGCGGTCACGAAGGCGCTCGGGACGTTCCGTGCACGCGGCTGGGTTCGGACCGGCCGGCGATCGATCACGGTCGTCGACGTCGAGGCCCTCCGCACCCGCAGCACCTGAGCGGGCGCGGCACGGGGAGAAATACCCAACCGAGCGGGTCATCGTCCCTCGTTCGGGCGAACCCGTCGCCCTACCTTCGTGCCATCGAGGCGGACGAACCGCCCGGCGGAAGGAAGGAGGAACGGCGATGCAGGCACAGGTGGTCAACCAGCGCAAGGCTTCCATCCCGTGGCTCCCGGCACTGATCGCCGCGCTCGTCGTGGGAGGGATCGTCCTCACCGCGCAGCTCGCGATCGACCGGACGGGAACGACCGCTCCCGCGATCACCGTGGTCCCGGGGACCGTGACCACGGTCGACCGGGAGGCCGACGCCCAGAAGGCAGGGATGGTCGAGGCCGGGTACACGAACGTCTCGGGGATCGAGGCGTCCACGGTCGGGGCCTCGAAGACCTCGGGTACACACCCCCGGACGAAGTTCGGTGGCTCGGCCGGAGAGAACTCGACGGAGGGCCGGGACGCAGCGCTCCAGGCGCTGATCACCCGGATCCAGCTTCAACGGAAGGGGAACGCCCTTCCGTGATGCCGCCGAACGCGGAGGCTGATAGGGGCCGCTCCGAAGAAGGAGCGGCCCCAGTCGTCTCAGACCCCGAGCCAGGAGGGTGGCACCCGGACGGCCGTCACGGCCGCCCGGGCGCAGACGTCGCCGCCCGTGACGAGCGTGCACTCCACGAGTGTCTTCCGCTCACCCCGCTCGACGACCCCGGCATGCAGTTCGACCGGTGCGTCGATCGGAGCGGGCGCACGGTAGGTGACGTCGAGCGAGCCCGTCGCGAACCAGATCGTCTCCCCACGGCCGATCGCACGTCCTTCGTGCCGATACGCGTCCGCCACGGACGTGCACACCCCGTGGCAGTCGAGGATCGTGGCGATGATGCCGCCGTTCAGGACGTGCCGGGGACCCGCCATGTGCTCGGCCTTCGGACGGAACGTCGCGATCGCGACCTCAGGATCGTCTGCCGACCACCTGCTCTTGAGCAGGAGGCCGGCCGGGTTGTCGGCGCCGCAGCCCCAGCAGTGGTTGAACGGCATCAGGTCCTGGAACGCATCGCCGGCACCGTCGGCCGGCCCTACTCCCATTCGATCGTGCCCGGGGGTTTGGAGGTGATGTCGTACGCCACCCGGTTCACCCCCGGAACCTCGCGAACGATGCGTTGCGCGATCCGGTCGAGGACGTCGTGCGGCAGGCGCGCCCAGTCGGCGGTCATCGCGTCCTCGGATGTCACGACGCGGACGACGACGGGGTTCTCGTAGGTCCGGCCGTCGCCCATCACCCCAACCGTGTGCACGTCGCCGAGGACGACACAGAACGCTTGCCAGGTATCCCGTTCCAGGCCGGCACGACGGATCTCGTCGCGGACGATGCTGTCCGCGGCCCGCACCTTCTCCACGCGCTCCCGCGTCACCTCACCGACGATCCGGACGGCCAATCCCGGTCCGGGGAAGGGTTGGCGTTGGACGATCTCCTCCGGCATGCCCAACTCCTCACCCACCTTCCGGACCTCGTCCTTGAAGAGGTCCCGGAGGGGTTCGACGATGCCGTCGAAGTCGATCTGGTCGGGCAACCCGCCGACGTTATGGTGGGTCTTGATCGTGGCTCCCGTCTTCGACCCGCTCTCGATCACATCGGGGTAGAGCGTCCCTTGCACCAGGAAGCGAGGCTCCGTGTGCGGGCCCGCAGCCTCCTCGAAAGCACGAACGAATCCCGCGCCGATGATCCGGCGCTTCGACTCGGGATCCGTCACACCGGAGAGGCTCGCGAAGAAGTCATCGCCGGCCTTCACGTGGATGAACGGAACGTGCAGGTGCCGAGCGAACGTCTCCTCCACCTGTTCGGGCTCGCCCTCGCGGAGCAAGCCAGTGTCGACGAACACACAGGTGAGTTGGTCGCCGACCGCGCGATGGACGAGGAGTGCCGCGACGCTCGAGTCCACCCCCCCGGACAACGCGCAATAGACCTTCGCGTCGCCAACGGTGGCGCGGATCCGCTCGACCGCGTCTTCGATGATGTTGGTCGGCGTCCAATCGGGAAGCAGCCCACACCCATCCACGAGGAACCGCTTCATGACCGCCTGCCCCTTCGCCGTATGGGACACCTCGGGGTGGAACTGGACCGCGAACAACGCCCGGTCGGGATCTTCCATGGCGGCGATCGGGATCTGGTCGGTGGAGGCCGTAACGCGGAACCCTTCCGGAGCCCGCGTGACGGCGTCCCCGTGGGACATCCAGACCGTGTCGGTCGCAGGGAGGTCACGCAGCAGCAGGCTCGGCTGCGACACGTGCAGGGTGGTCGCGCCGTACTCGCGTTGCCCGGTCGCCGCGACCTCCCCGCCTAACGCCCGGGCCATCAGCTGGTGCCCGTAGCAGATGCCGAGGATCGGCACGCCCAGCTCGAAGACGTCCGGATCGAGCTGCGGCGCGCCCGGCTCGTACACGCTCGCGGGCCCTCCGGACAGGATGATGCCGGCCGGCCGT
>DATAEV010000209.1:0-4549 GCA_036257875.1 Actinomycetota bacterium
GTGTCTTCGAACACGGCGCGGAGCGCGCTGGCGATCAGCGGAGCGATCGACAGCACGCGCAGCTTCGGGAACTGCTTCTCCTCGGGGATCGGGACCGTATTGGTCACGATCACCTGGTCGATCGGCGCTTCCTCGAGGTGCTGTCGTGCCTTCCCCGAGAACAACGCGTGCGTCGCGCCGGTGAAGATCGGCCCGGCCCCCATCGCGGCGAGCGCCTTCACGCCCTCGGTCAAGGTCGCGGCCGTGTCGATCATGTCGTCGACGAGCACGCACGGGCGGCCGTCGACCTCCCCGACCACCGTCATCTCCTCGATCTTGTGGGCCTCGGTCCGCGAACGCCGCTTGTAGAGGAACGCGAGGTCGGCGTGCAGGTACTCGCGGAGCTTCTCGGCGGTCTTGATCCGGCCGGCGTCGGGCGCGACGACCACGACGTCGTCGCCGTGCAGCCCGAGGGAGTCCTTCAGGTAGCTGGACAGCAGCGGGAGCGCGGTGAGGTGGTCGAACGGGGCGTCGAAGAACCCCTGGATCTGTCCGCTGTGCAGGTCGACCGACACGACGCGGTTCGCGCCGGCGGTGCAGAGCAGGTCCGCGACGAGCTTGGCGCTGATCGCCTCGCGGGACACGGCCTTCTTGTCTTGGCGGGAGTAGCCGTAGTACGGCACCACCGCGGTGATCCGCTTGGCGCTCGCGCGTTTCATGGCGTCGATCATGATCAGCTGTTCGACGATCGCCTCGTTCACCGGTTCGTAATGGGTCTGCACGACGAACACGTCGGCGCCGCGTACCGACTCCTCGGCGCGGAAGTAGATCTCGCCCGACGCGAAGCGCCGGATCTCCCCCTCACTGACCGGGATGCCGAGGTTGTCGGCGATCTCGTGCGCGAGCGTCGGATGGATGGTGCCCGAGTAGAGCATCATCCGCTTCTTGGTCATGATCTCCACGCTCAGCGCCTCCTCGTCTTCCTGGTCCCCTGGCGGCGGTGCTCTGCGTCCTTGCGCTCCCGGTAGCCCGGGACGTTCCGCTGCTCGGTCCGCTCGACGGCGAGCGACCCCGGCGGGACGTCTTTCGTGATCACGGAACCGGCACCGGTCACCGCGTCGCGACCGACCCGAACAGGCGCAACGAGCATGGTATCGGAACCGATCCGGGCTCCGTCCTCGATCACCGTCCGATGCTTCGTGTACCCGTCGTAGTTGATCGTCACCGTGCCGGCCCCGACGTTGACGTCCTCTCCGAGATCCGCGTCGCCCACGTAGGAGAGGTGCGGCACCTTCGTGCCCCGCCCGACCCGTGCCGCCTTCAGATCCACGAACGCGCCTGCCTTCGACCCGTCCGCCATCTCCACGCCGGGGCGCATCCGGACGAACGGCCCGACGGCGACATCCCTGCCGATCGTCGACCCCAGGATCACCGCGAACTGCACCGTGCTGCGGTCGCCGATCGCCGAGTCCTCTATCCGGACCGACGGCCCGATCGCGCAATCCGTGCCGATCACCGTCGAACCCTCGAGGAACACGTTCGGGTGGATCGTGCTGTCACGCCCGATACGAACGTCGACATCGATGTAGATGGCGGCGGGGTCGACGAGGGTCACGCCGTTGTCCAGATGCTTCGCGTTGATCCGTCTACGCATCAGGGCGATCACCGCAGCGAGTCCCCCGCGCGAGTTGAGCCCGAGCGTCCCGCCCGTGTCGCAGAGGACGGCCTCCACGCGCGCGCCCGACCGCAGGAGGATCGAAACGGCATCGTTCAGGTAGTACTCGCGCTGCTGGTTGTTCCGGCGGACCTTCGGCAGCGCTGCGAATAAGGATCCGCGTCGGAACGCCATCCAATTGGTTCCCACCTCGTTGATCCGACGGACGTCCGCGGACGCGTCCGTGCCCTCGACGACGTCGATCACGCGGCCGCGTTCGCGGACGATCCGCTGGTAGGTTCCGGGATCGCGGAGCTCGGTCGAGGCGATCGTGACGGCGGCGCCGACCCGCCGATGCCGGCGGACGAGGGCGCGGATGTCTTCTGGCAGCACCGGGTCGAAGTCCCCGTTCGCCACCAAGACGTCGTCGACACGTCCGACGGCAAACTTCGCAGCGAGCACGGCGTGGCCGGTTCCCAGCTGCTTCGCCTGCTCGACGAACACCGGCTTCGGCGTGATCTTCCAGGACTTCACGGCAGCGCGAACATCGTCGGAGTCCTTCGCGACGACGACGACGATCCGGTCGGGACGGGCCGCGAGCGCCGTCTGCACGACGTGCCAGAGCGCCGGCTTGCCGCACACCGGGTGCAGCACCTTGGGGCGGGCGGACTTCAGCCGCTTGCCCTTCCCTGCGGCGAGGATCACCGCGGCGAGCGATCGGGTCGATGTGGTCGTCGTGGTGGCCAACGCGTGTCCCTGCGAGGGGCTCACATGGTCGCGGATGGGCGGCGCGGCGGCAACCCGAGCCCGGTCTCAGACGGCTCATGCTCGAATATCGGTAGCCTCACTCTCCCCCGGGCTCGCCGGTTGGACCTGTACGACGAGAGAGAGCGATGGATCAGATCGACACAACCACGGCCGTTCGGGAGCCGTCCCGACGGCGGCTCGGCCTGGATCGGCTGCGGCTTCGGTTCCGCGACCCGGCGCTCGAGTCGGCGTTCCGGGCCGATCAGTTCCGCCACCAGCTGGGGAACATCCGCTTCGCCTTCCTGGTCGGGATCGTCCTCTGGATCTCGTGGGGCCTGCTCCTGCGCCCCTACATCCTGGCCCTATCCGAACTCCGGCTCGACCGGATCATGCGGTGGGGCGTGTTCATACCGATCCTCGTCATCGGTCTCGTGCTCACGTTCACGCCCTTCTTCGCCCGGATCTGGGAATGGGTCGCGGTCGCCATCGCGACGGCCACGATCGGCTCGTGGGTGTACTACACCTCGAACATCCAGACGCTCCCGGCCGAGTACGGCTACGTCGGCGTCATCCTGATCACGGCATTCACCTACACGCTGCTGCGCCTGCGATTCGTCCTGGTCTTGCTGATCACGCTGATCGGCATCGGCGCGTATCTGCCGTACGCCTTCGCCACTCGGTACGTCGCGCCGGTGAGCGAGGTGTTGGCGACGCTCTATCTCGTTTCGTTCGGGTTCCTCGGCGGCCTCGCCGCGCATCGGATGGAGCGGTTCACGCGAACGCTGTTCCTGCGGGAGCGTCAGCTCGATCAGGAGCGCCTGCGATCCGACGGCCTGCTCCTGAACATCTTGCCGCAGGTCGTTGTCGACCAGCTCAAGGTCACGTCCGGGCGGCGGATCGCGCAGGCGTTCGAGGAGGTGACGGTGATCTTCGTCGACGCGGTCGGATCGACGCAGCAGGCGGCTCGCTCGACGCCGGACGCGTTCGCGCATGCCTTGGACGAGCTGTTCAGCCGGTTCGACGAGATCGCCGACCGCCACGGCCTCGAGAAAGTGAAGACGATCGGAGACGCGTACATGGCTGTCGCCGGCGCGCCGGTCGGAATGGCAGATCCCGCCGGAGCCGCCGCCGCGATGGCCGTGGACATCATCCGAGAGGCCGGTGCGGTCCGATGGCCGTCGGGCGACCAGATCGTCGTCCACGGCGGTGTGGCGACCGGGCCGGCCGTCGCCGGCGTCATCGGTCGCAGGAAGTTCGCCTACGACCTGTGGGGCGACACCGTCAACGTCGCGAGCAGACTGGAGGAGCACGGACAGCCGGGTGAGGTGCTGGTGTCGGAGACGACGGCCGTTCGATTGGAGGATCGGTACGAGTTCGGGCCTACCCGGATCTTCGACCTGAAGGGCAAGGGCCGGACACCCGCCCGGGCGCTTCTGGGCCGCAGCTCGGACGTTCCGGTCGAGGTGCCGTCGACGTGAGGCGGCCCGGCCTCATCGTCGCCGCGGCCATCGTCGCGGCGAGCCCTCTCACGGCGGCGTGCATCGGCTCCGGCCCGTCGGGGAGCGCGCATCCGTCGCGCTCGAGAACGATCGTCGTCGGGGTGTCCGGCGCCTTCGCTGAGAATCAGCTGGTCGCGGAGATATACGCACAGGTCCTGGAGCACGCGGGTTACGCGGTCGAGCGATCGTTCGACCTGCGGTCTCGCGAGGTCTCACAGAGCGCATTGGAGTCGGGCCAGATCGATCTGAAGCCTGAGTACCTCTCGTCGTTGCTCCTGTTCCTTGACGCCAACGCACAGGCGTCGAGCGATCCGACCGATGTCGCGAGACAGGCCGGGGAGCGTCTCCAGCCGAAGGGCATCACCGTGCTCACCCCATCGCCGGCCCAGGACACGAATCAGTTCGTAGCGAACGCGAAGACGGCGGAGGCATTCAACCTGACCACGCTGAGCTCGCTCGCCGCCGTGGCCGACCGGCTGACGATCGGCGCACCGCCCGAATGTCCGATCCGACCCTTCTGCTTGACGGGCCTTCGAGACGTCTATGGGATCCTCTTCGAGGACTTCGAGCCGCTGGACGCCGGAGGGCCGGTGACCGTCGCCGCGCTCAAGAGCGACGAGGTACAGATCGCCTTGATGTTTTCGACGGATCCGAGCATCGAGGCGAACGG
>DATAEV010000211.1:0-2332 GCA_036257875.1 Actinomycetota bacterium
GTCCTCGCGAGGCCGTTCGCCTCATGCAGGTACCCCTCGCCGAGGGCGCCACCCGATCGGTTGACCGACGCGGGATCCAGCTCGGCGAGCCCGAGCGCGTCGAGGTGCTGGATCTGTTTGTACGCGAACGTGTCGTCGACCTCAGCGGTATCGACGTCGCTCGGTCCCACGTCGGCCTGCGCGAAGGCCGTCGCGGCCGCGCGCTCGGCGGCTATCGCTCGCGACCAGTCGCGGCTCTCGACCGAGGGCGCGTCCTGGCTCCACCCGATCCCGTCCAGCCACACGGTCGGGTGCCCGGCAGCCCGATCCTCGGATGCGAGGACGATCACGACGCATCCGTCCGCGCTCCGCGCGGCCTGATGCGTCGTGAGCGGGTCGAACAACGGCGCGTCGTCGCCCTCGACGCCGGCGAACGATGCGCGCCGGTTCGACCCGGCGTGCTCGCGGTTCCGCGCGGCCACATCAGAGCACTCCTCGACGGTCCTGCCGCTCGCGTGGAGGTAGCGCTGCATCTCGAGACCGGCCAGCGCCAGCGCCGACACGCCCAGCGGGCGGTTGAGCACGGGGTCCAGCGCGAACGCGTCGACCCGTCCGGGCGTGAGGACGTCCGACGCCTTCGAGTGTGCCTCCACCGCGACCACGTTCGCGACACCGCTCCGGATCAACATCACGGCCGTGCCCACGGCGAACAGACCGTCCGAGGCGACCGTCTGCACGGGCCGTTGGACCGCGCCGAGCTGATCCGGGACGTACTCGTCGAAGATGCTCGTGCCCTCCTCGAGGTCCTCGGAGGCGCACACGAACGAATCGACCTCGGTTCGCGGATCGACGCCGGCGTCCAGGTATGCGGCGGATGCGGCCTCGAACATCAGCTCCTTGTAGCTGCGTCCGGCGGTGGTGGGCGTGAACCCGGACCACCCCACGCCGGTGACACCGATCCGCGGGCTCATCGGCCCCGGTTCTACCATGCAGCCGTGAACGACGTCGTCTGGTCCCCGCCACCTGCGTACGTCGAACGGGCCAACGTCACCCGATTCATGCGCGCGCACGGGATCGAGACCTACGACGAGCTGGTCCGTCGTTCCGTCGAGGACATCGGCTGGTTCTGGGACGCCGTCGTGAGCGACCTCGACATCGAGTTCTTCGAACCCTATCTCGAGGTCTTCGACACCCGTTCCGGGGTCGAATGGACCACCTGGTTCACGGGCGCGACGCTCAACCTCGCCCACCAGTGCGTGGATCGGTGGGCCGGGAGGACGCCGGACGCGGCTGCCGTGATCGGGGAAGGCGAGGACGGCTCGGTGCAGACGTGGACCTACGCGGACCTGCGCGACCGGACCGATCGACTGGCGCGCGGGCTCCGGTCGCTGGGTGTCGAGGCGCGGGACGCCGTGGGCATCTTCCTGCCGATGATCCCGGAGGCCGTGGCAGCGATCATGGCCTGCTCGAAGATCGGCGCGATCTGGGTGCCGGTCTTCAGCGGCTTCGGCCCCGACGCGGTCGCTGCGCGACTGGCGGATGCCCGGACCAAGGTGCTCATCACCGCCGACGGCTCCCTCCGCAAGGGTCAGGTCGTTCTGGCGAAGGCGACGGCCGATCGTGCGGTGGAGATCGCGGGGGGCGTCGAGCACGTCGTCGTCGTGCGGCGTCTCGGTGACCCCGGGACCCCGTGGAACGAGGAGCGCGACCGATGGTGGGACGAGCTCGCGGACGATGACGAGCCGCTGCCCGCCGAGGTCGTCGAGGCCGAGCATCCCCTCTTCATCGGCTACACGAGCGGCACGACGGGCAAGCCGAAGGGTGTGGTGCACGTGCACGGCGGGTTCCTCGTCAAGATCGCCGAGGAGGTCGCCTACCAGGTCGATCTGCACCCCGGCGAGGTGTTGCACTGGGCGACCGACCTCGGCTGGATCATGGGACCGTGGGAGATCGTCGGGTCGCTCGCGCTCGGCGCGACCGTGCTGCTGTTCGAGGGAGCCCCGACCCACCCCGGGCCCGACCGCCTCTGGTCGCTCGTCGAACGTCACGGCGTCACGGCGCTCGGCGTGTCACCGACCCTGATCCGGGCCCTCCTCCCGCACGGGCTCGATCCCATCCGCGCGCACGACCTCTCGAGCCTGCGGGTCCTCGCGTCCACCGGCGAGCCCTGGGATCCCGCGTCCTACGCCTGGTTGTTCGAGCAGGTCGGCGGCGGGAACCTGCCGATCATCAACCTGTCCGGCGGGACGGAGGTTGGGGCGTGCTTCTTGTCTCCCACGCCGATCTGCGAGCTGAAGCCGCTCACCCTCCGCGGCCCGGCGCTCGGCATGGCCGTCGACATCTGGGGTCCCGA
>DATAEV010000058.1:0-2505 GCA_036257875.1 Actinomycetota bacterium
CTGGCGTCGTCCTCGTACCGACGATGCGGCGGCAAGCGGAGATTCCAACGCGTCCCGTCCCACGAGAGCGCCAATGCTTGGTCCCTGCCGGCGCCCCTCCCGAACTGCCCCACCGCCATGCACATCGACGAGAAGCAGGAGACGCCGTTGAGCAGTGCCTCTTTGGTTCCGGGCGGGATCGGCGCCGGTCGCCGGAGCCAGGTCGACCCGTCCCAGGATCCGATGAGCGGCCGGTCGCCGGCCGAACGAGCTCCCAGGTACGGAGCCGGAACTTCTTCGCGCCCGACCGCCACGCACGAGCCGGTCCCGTCGCACGAGACCGACGAGAGCTCACTGTCCACGACCGGTGAAGGCGGTTGCGGCGTCAGGAGTGACCAGGCACCGCCGGCGAACGAGGCCCCGAACGGGACATGGACGCCGTACGGGCTGTCCATGAAGCCCACGGAGACGCACGTCGTCGCTCGATCGCACGCGATCGCGCGAGGCCTGCTCTCGATCACCGGGGACGTCGTGGGGACGGCGGGGGTGGACACCCGGGCGATGATCCCCGCCGCGATCAGCGCACCGATCGCTACGAATCGCAGCGTGCGCATGCGGGGGTCGCGCTGCTCATAGGGCGCTCATGCAGCCGTCGAAGGCGTACAAGGGGTTCACGGCGACGCCGCCGTCGGCCGTCTTGATGTGCAGCGGCCCGATCACCGACCGCTGGCCTTCCGCCGTGTAGCAGCCGTTCGGCCGGATCGTGACGGCGTAGTCCACCTGGAGTCGTCCGATGCGCGGTCCCGTGACATACAGCTGGCAGCTCCAGTCGTCTCCGGCACCCGAGCTCGGTCCGGTGATCACGCTCTCCCGTTTGCAGAACGGGTAGACCTTGAACGACGTCGGATCCTCTGCGTGCCCGAGGAGCCCCTGCTGGACCGCCACCAGCTCGGTGAAGGTCTCCTGGACGGAACCCTCGACGCGTTGCGACGTGATCCAGGTCCGGTCGAACGCGATCCCGACGACGAGGAGCGCGGTGATCGCGACCCCGACCAGGAGACCTCGGGCGATCCTCGGCCAGCTCAACGCTCGACGGGCGTCGCCCGCGAAGTCCCGTCGCCGGAACGAACGACGGGCGGCGTCTAAACAGAGGAACCCGTAGGCCGCGCAGACCAGGAGCCCGATCCAGAACGGCGCGAGCCGCGTTGGGGCGACCAGCAGACCATGCCAGGCCTCGAAGGGAGTCGTCAGCAGCATCGACCGGACGACGACCCCGCTCCCGAGCAGCGCCAGGAGAACCATCAGGAGCCCGACGACGGGCGGACCGAGCACCCCGGCCATGCTGTTCCTCGTCGTGACCGAGAACAGGATCCCGAGGCAGGTGAACGCGAGCGTCGGGATGAGCGCGACCCCGAAGCTCTCCAGGATCAGCTCGGAGGCTCGGCCGGGAGCGAGGAGCGAGCCGGAGAGGCCGATCAAGGGCTCGGTCCCCACGACGGCGATGCCGGCGACCGTGCTGCACACCGCGAGCAGCGCGACGATCGCGGTCGAGTACGTCAAGGCGGCCAACGTCTTGCCCCAGAAGACGTCGCCGCGCGAGCACGAGCGGGTGAGCACCGTCTTCCACGTGGCCTGCCGGTCCTCGCTCGCGAAGATGTCGCCCGCCACGACGCTGGCGAGCAGCGGGAACCCCGCGATTCCGGCGAACCCGAGCACGACGAGCGGGATCGCGAACCCCGACGAATGGACCCAACGCCCGGAGAGCGAGTCGGCCGGGACGGACGACTGCGTGTTGATGAAGATCGCGAACGCGAACGGTCCCACGAGACAGGCGGCGGCGGCGGTCCGCGGCAGCCACTGGGAGGTGATCTTCGCGATCTCGACGCGGTAGACGGCACCGATGCCGCTCCCGCGCCGCCTCGCGGCTGGTACCGGCGCGGCCTGGGCCGACGCCACGCTCACGTGACGGCGCCGATCTCGTCGGGCTGGTCACGGTCCGCCGGCTGGTCGGCCCGGGCGCCGGTCAACGCGAAGAACATCGATTCGAGGGCGGTCATCAGCAGCTCCAACCGGCGGACGGCGACGCCCGCCCGGCCGAGCGCGACGACATAGACGTCGAGAGCATCGCGATCCGCATGCACCGTGAGCCCGCCCTCCGGATCCGGAACGACCGCGAGACCGGTGTCGGCACGGGCGATCTCCATGGCCCGGTCGTCGTCGCTGGTCCACATGCGGTGCGCCGGCGCGGGCGATTCGGACCGCAGGCGATCCATCGATCCGTCCCAGACGGACCTTCCCTCCTTCATCACGGTCACGCCGTCGCACAGACCGTCCAGCTCGGGCATGTTGTGACTGCAGATCAGGACCGACACCCCTTCCGCGGCAAGAGCTTTGACCAGCGACTGCACCTCCCGCACGCCCGTCGGATCCAGCCCGACCGTCGGCTCGTCGAGCAGCAGGAGACGAGGCGACCGGAGGAGGGACGCGGCCAGACCCAGGCGCTGACGCATCCCCGAGGAGTACCCG
>DATAEV010000225.1:0-14024 GCA_036257875.1 Actinomycetota bacterium
CCCGCCGGGATCCTCGCTCCCGGCCGGGCGTGGTCGGCCTAGAACCAATCCTCGAACGCGCGCCGCCGGTTGATCCGGAGCCGATCCGCGGATCCCCGGACGAACCAGGCCAGCTCCTCGCCTCGCTCCCTCCCGGTCATCGCCGAGCTCCGGCAGGCGATGCCCCGCTCTCCCTGCTCCCACACCGCCTCGCCGACGGGCTGGGTGCGCTCCCAGGGGAGCGTTCTGCCACGCCCGTCGAGCGGGTAGCTCGCCGGCAGCCCTGCCGCGCGGCAGCCGGCATCGCCGACCACGTCGACGAGCCGGCCTTCGGGAACGTCGGTGCCGATCAGCACCGGCGCGCGGGAGGGGAGCAGATCGACGAGCCCGTACGGGAGACCTTGGAAGCGCCGGAGCACGACCGCCCGGGCGACGTCCCGGGTCGCGCAGAGGTAGACGACCGGGAACGAGTGGGGCGGGTTCCAACGGCCGCCACCCTCTTGTGCGAACCGCGGATCGAGTGGCCGCAGCCACGCCGGATCCGCGACGCGTACGTAGGGGCCGCCGCGCGTGACGTGCCGGAACCGCATCAGGCCGTGGCGGCCCAGTCGAACGATCGGGCGACCGAGTCGAGGAGCTCCTGGTGCCGATCCTGCGCGATCAGCTGAAGCATGGTGGCACCGTCGTACCCGGGGGCGGGCGACCGCACGATCCCCGCGATCCGCTCCGGCCGGATGTTCCTATTGAGGAGGTCGCCGATCCGCACGACCGCGAGCACCTTGGTCTGCCTCGCCGGAGGCACGTCGCCGGCGAGCCACTGCTGCATCGCCTGCCGGGTGACCCCGAAGAGTCGAGCGGCCTCCGCGATGGACAACTGCCACGAGGAGAGCACCGATCGGATCGCCGAGCCCGCCCCCGACAGCTCGTCGAGCACTGCACGCGTGAACCCGTCGAAGTCGATCGAGGCCGGAAGGGTCACCGGCGACGAGCGGGCGGAGGGGCGCTGGTTCATGTCATCGATGATGGTCGAGGCCACCGACATCAGGGCGTAGATCGGCCCGAGAGGATCGAACGGTGCGGTCAGCGACAGCCGGTCGAGGACCTCGACGGCACTCGCCGGCGCCCGGCTCGCCGATCCGACCAGCTGCAGCACCAACCGGTGCCACGCGCGCGCGTAGCGACGCGCGGCATCCTCATCGCCTGCGAGGGCAGCGGGCAACGCCTGCTGCAGCTCATGGACGAGGTCGGCCTCGACAACCGTGATCGCCATGGCTCAACAAGGTAGCGCAAGCGAACCGCAACCGCAAGCGAACCGCAAGCTACTGTGTCGACCGCAGCCGCTCCCCCGCCGCCTCGAGCGTCTCCAGCTTCTTGCAGAACGCGAACCGGAGCAGGTGCCGCCCGAGGTCGGGATGCGAGAAGAACGAGGAACCGGGAACGGTCGCGACGCCCTTGTCTTCGACGAGGTGCCTGGCGGCCGCGACGTCGTCGTCGAAGCCGAGCGACGTGACGTCGGCCATCACGTAGTAGGCGCCCTCGGGGGGATCCGCGGTGAAGCCAGCTCCAGCGAGGACCTCCAGCATCAGATCGCGGCGCTCGGCGTACTCCTTCCGGATCTGCTGGTAGTACTCGCCGGGCAAGCCGAGCGCCGCGATGCCTGCGAGCTGGAGCGGCGCCGCGGCGGCGACCGTCAGGAAGTCGTGCGTCGAACGGATCCCCGCCATCAACGGCGGCGGGGCGACGGCCCACCCGACCCGCCAGCCGGTGACGGAGTAGGTCTTCGACAGCGCGCTGATCGTGACCGTTCGCTCGCGCATGCCGGGCAGGGTCGCGATGGGGACGTGCTCGCGATCCTCGTACGTGATGTGCTCATAGATCTCGTCGGTGATCGCGATCGCGTCGTGCTCGCGACAGAGCCCCGCGATCATCCCCAGCTCCTCGGCGGTGAAGATCTTGCCGGTAGGGTTGTGCGGCGAGTTCACCACGATCGCGCGGGTCCGCGGACCGAAGGCCTCGGAGAGCTCGTCCGGGTCGAAGCGCCAATCGGGCGGGTACAGGGTCACGTACCGGCCGGTCGCGCCGGAAAGGATCGCGTCGGGGTTGTAGCTCTCGTAGAACGGCTCGAAGACGACCACCTCGTCGCCCTCGTCCAGGATCCCGAGGAAGCTCGCAGCCATCGCCTCCGTCGATCCGCACGTCACGCAGATCTCGGTTTCGGGGTCAACGTTCATCCCGTAGTCGGCCGCGTACTTCGCCGCGATCGCGCGTCGGAACGTCGGATCGCCCCACGTGATCGGGTACTGGTTGTGATCCTCCGCGATCGCGCGGCGGGCGGCCTCCTTCACCTCCTCGGGCGCGGGGAAGTCCGGGTAGCCCTGTCCGAGGTTGATCGCGTCGTGCTCGGCGGCGAGTCGCGTCATCTCGCGGATCACCGACTCGGTGAACGACGACGACTTCGCCGACGCGTGGAGGTTCACGACCGGGAAGCCTAGCGGGAGGAACGAAGGGCGGCCCCGCCTTCGGCGGGGCCGCCCTTCGATGCCCGGGACCGCATGGAGCTACATGTTCTTGATCAGCTCCATGAGCTTCGCGTTGTCGTCGGTCACCATGACGACCCGCGAGCCCGTCGCCAGGTACACCGCGCGGACGTTGATCCCCGCGTCGGCGATCTGGCGGGCCATCATGCCCATCGTGCCGGGCGTTTCGGCGCCCTGCACCGGGGGACCGAGGATCGCGTCGGCCTCACCCTCGACCTTGATGCCGGCGCCTTCGAGCGCCTTGCGCGCCCCGGCCCCGTCCTGGACGCAGACGTGGATGATGCCGCGGCCTTCGAAGCCGATGCCCAGCAGGCCCTCGATGTTGATCCCGGCCTTGCCGAGCGCCTCGCCGATGCTGGCCAAGCCACCCGGACGGTCCTCGACGGTGATCGTGAGATCGGTCGCCATGCGGTCTCCTTCCCGAAGGGGTCGAGAAGGGCATACGCCCGTCAGGCAGTTGCGGTCAAGTCGGGGCGCACGCCGGGAGTGGTTCAGTTTGACCGAGGGACTGATTCGGCCAATCCTTGGCACACATGACTCACCTACGCTCGGAGACCGGCGAGGCGGGCCTGTGGCGGTGGATCTGCAGGGAGTGCGACGTGAGGAGCCGCCAGTGGTTCCGTTCTGACGAGGAAGCTATCGAGGCTGCTCGCCTTCAGCACTCCTACGAGGCCCACCCGGAAGTCCATCTCTACGGCCACGGCCACGGGAATTGGTCAGAAGCTCCTGCGCCTGGGGGATGATCTCCGAGCGATCCTTGGCCGAGAGCTTCTTCACCTAGCCTTACCGCCCTTCAGCCGACCCTTCCGTGCTAGCTCGACGGCAGCGGGGCCTTCCCGGGACCCCTGAGATCGGTCTTGGGAGGATCGCCCGTGGCGTCGTCCACGATGGATCGGGCCCTCTCGTATACGTCACGGGACCATTTCCCAAGCACCTACCGAGCATCGCAGACCACTCAAGCATGTCAGCTGCGGTCTTTTCGAACTGACGTGCTTCCCCCGCACCTTCAACCGAGAGCCAGCACACGAGCCCGTGACAAGATGCGGGCGTGTCCGACCCGCCCGATCAGCGCGGATTCGACGAGATGTATGTAGGCGTCCCGCCCTGGGACATCGGACGGGCGCAGCCCGAGGTGGTTCGGCTCGCCGACGCCGGCGGATTCGTCGGGCCCGTGATCGACGTCGGATGCGGCACGGGGGAGAACGCGCTCGAGCTTGCGTCGCGCCGGCTCGACGTGCTCGGCATCGACGCATCGCCGCGCGCGATCGCGGCGGCCAAGGCAAAAGCCTCCGAGCGCGGATCGTCCGCCGAGTTCCTCGTGGCCGACGCGCTCGACCTCGGCTCGTTGGGCCGGCGCTTCACGAGCGCTCTCGACTCCGGTGTGTTCCACGTCTTCGAAGACGACGAACGGCCGGTGTACGCGGCGAGCCTGGCAACCGTGCTGGCACCGCGTGGGGTGCTGCAGCTCCTCTGTTTCAGCGATCTCCAGCCGGGGACCTTCGGTCCTCGCCGCGTGACACAGCAGGAGATCAGGGCTTCGTTCGCCGATAGCTGGGACGTGCGGCAGATCGCCCCCGTGACCTTCGTGACCAACCTGCCCGAGCTGCAAGCGAAAGCCTGGCGGGCAACGATCCTTCGCGGAGAGTGACGCCTCGAATCATCATGGAACGCCCAGGATCGACACGAGGCCGCGCCAGTGGATCCGGTATCGCGTCGGTCATCTTGGGGGCGTCGGTCGGCCTCGAGCACCCTCGACGCGACGCTCTACACGCTGCGACGACCGACGCCGAGGATCAGGTTGAGCGTGGCCGGGTCGCCGCGCCAATGTTCGGCCACGACCTCCGCTCCGCTCCGCCGGAGGACGTGGCGCAGAACCAGTGCCGCGACGATCGCATCGTCGAGCGGGCCTGCGATCGGGATGAACTCCGGGATCAGGTCGATCGGCGAGACGACCCACACGACCGCGAACCAGACCAGAGCCTTCGACCCGCGCGAGACGCGCGGGTCGCCCAGCAGACCGCGGAAGAGCACGACGAGGTTCGGCAGGAGCGTCGCGAGCGCGCGGGCGGCCGAACGTCTCCCCGCCATCGCGAGCCCGGCGATCGCGACGATCCACACACCGACCAGCACGAGGATCGCGACCAGCCAGCCGGGCATCGCCACCCGCTTACTGGACCAACGAACCGGCCACCGAGTACGTCGCGCCGGACGCGATGCACCCGAGCTGGGCGGCTTCGCTCTGGGTCATCGTCCCCTGCACCTTCGTCACCACCCACCGGCCGCGTACCGCGCCCGCGTTCGTTGCATGGAGGCTGACCGCGAAGCTGGATGTGACATCGGCGCCGGCGCACTTCACGATCCCGCTGATCGAGACCGTCCCCTGATAGGCGGCGCCGTTGCGGGTCATGGTGAGCACGAACGCCTTCCGATGCAGGTCGGTCAGCTCCGTGTCGCACGGACCCTTTCGACACGCGGGTGTCGATCGCCATCCGGCGGTCTGGTTCTCGCCGTGGAAATCCGAGAACCCGAAGTGGGACGTGGCGTGGAGGTGGACGTTGAACGTCCCCTGGAACCGCGCGGTCGACAGCGGCGCCGTCGGGGTCTTCGCGACGACGTGTGTCAGCGCTCTCGTCCCGTCGGCGCCGACGGCCGCGACCACGTACACGTACCGGGTCTCGGGCGTCACCGATCGATCGATCCACGTCGTCGTGTCGGGCTTCAGGGTCGTGATGGGCCTCCCGTCGCGCGTCACGGCGTAGTACGACACCGGCAGCCCCTCTCCGCGCGCCCACGTGAGCACCACCACGAACGCGGCGGGATGGGCGTCGATCGTCTGGGGCGCCGCAACCGCGGTGGGCGACGGCACCGCCGGGGTTGCCGATGCGACGTCGCCTCCGCCGCCGGCGATGGCCATCGCGCCGCCGATCACCGCGATGATCGCCACGCAGGCAACGATCGTGACGATCGTCACCGCTCGATGATCGGGTTCGCCGGGTGGCCGCGAGGCCGGGGTCGCGGGCGCCGGTGGCGCATCAGGTTCGGAGGGCGGGGGGACAACGTCCATGCTCGACTCCTGGTCGGTCCCCGCGTTCTACCACGGCTGGCCCCGATCGGTGCCGTAGCATCGCCCTCGTGGCCGAGCCCGCGCACGCCTCACCGTTGGGAGGGGAGCTTCCCGAGGGAGCCCGCTTCATCGGTTCCCCGATCGGCGACCCGGGCTGGCGAGCCGGCCGCGCCGCGCCATCGCTCGCCGACCTCAACGATTGTGTCGCGTGCGGCCTGTGCCTGCCGCATTGCCCGACCTATCGCCTGACGGGGGAGGAGTCCGCGTCACCCCGCGGGCGGATCGCTGCGATGCGCGCCGTCCAGGACGGGATCGCGGTCCCGGACCGGACCTTCGAGGGCTTCATGGACCTCTGCCTCGTGTGCAGGGCTTGCGAGGACGTGTGTCCCTCCCACGTTCCGTTCGGCCGGATGATGGAGGCGGCCCGAGAGCAGGTCGAGCCACTCCGGACGCGGCGCGCGCGGCTCGTCCGGTGGCTCGGCTTCCACTGGGTGCTCCCCCACCCGTCCCTCGTTCGGACGGCCGCAGCGCTGCAACCGATCGCGCGGCCGTTCATGCCCAAGGCGGCCCGCGCGCTCGTGCCCGCGCGCGGGCACCCGTTCGCGCGACTCCCCCGCGTGACCGAGCCGTTGCAGGGTGTCGAGGCTCGCGGCACCGTCACGTTGCTCTCGGGCTGCGTGCAGGACCGGTGGTTCCACCGGGTGAACCTCGCGACGATCCGCGTGCTCGCGCGGAACGGCTGGCGCGTCGTGGTGCCGAAGGGGCAGGCATGCTGCGGCGCGCTCGCGGCGCACAACGGCAGGCTCGCGATCGCGCGCCGGCTGGCCAAGCGCGCGCGTCACGTCTTCGGGGACGCGGACGTGGTGGTCGTGAACGCCGCCGGATGCGCGGCACACATGGTGACCTACGATGAGCTCCGACCCGGGTCCGGGCTCCCGGTGCGGGAGGTGACGGAGTTCCTGCGTACGGAGGGTCTGGCCGCTCAGCCCGGGTCGCTCGATGCGATCGTCGCCTACCACGACGCCTGCCACGCGCTCCGGGTGCTCAAGGTCCACGACGAACCGCGCGACCTGTTGTGCATGATCGACGGACTGCAGCTGGTCGAGGTTCGCGACGACGATCGCTGTTGCGGTGCGGCCGGGATCTACAACGTGACCCAGCCCGAGGCGGCGGGAGAGCTCGGGCGGGAGAAGGCCGAAGCGCTCGCGGCGACCGGGGCGTCGATCGTCGCCAGCGCGAACCCGGGATGCTCGATGCAGCTCGCCGCGCAGCTCCGCGCGATCGGCAGCCCGATCGAGGTCGTGCATCCGATCGAGCTGCTCGACCGAGCCTCGGCCGGCGTGTCCTGAGGCGGCTACCAGCGGGGATCGGTCGCGTTCATCGCGGCCGAGCCGGTGCACACCGTTCCGACGCCGTAGAGGACATCGCCGCCATCCGTCAGGTGGAGGTAGAAGCACGCTCCCGGTCGCGCCTGGACGGCCGCGGCCCATGAGGCCGGGCCGGTCGCGATGCTGACGTCATCCAGCCCGATCGAGGGCGTGGTGCCGTCGCGGTAGGTGTGCGACGGGTCCGCCGCCGCGACCGCCACGGCGTCGGCCGAGCCGAAGGACCCATCCGAGTCGTGGATCCGCTGGGCCGCGGTCTGCGCGACCCGCAGCGTGTCCTCGGCATGCCCGATCGTCTCTTTCATCGGGGCGTTGTAGAGGATCGCCGCGACGAGGAGGACGGACGCGAGGCCGATCCCTCCGACGACGAGCCAGAACCCGCGGTTGCGATGCTCAGGCACCCAGAGCCACCGCCAAGGTCTCGAGGCTCTCGAGGTTGTGACCCGACAGGAACACGTCGACGCTCGGCAACGCCGCCGCCATCCCGCGCGCGAGCGGCTCGTACCTGGGCGATCCCTTCAACGGGTTCGCCCAGACCACCCGGTGGGCGACCCGGCGCAGCCGCGCCATCTGGGCGCGGAGCAGCGCCGGGTCGCCGCGCTCGAGCCCGTCCGAGCACAAGACGACGACCGCACCGCGGAGCGCGGCGCGCTGACTCCACCCGTCGAGGAGCGCCTTCAGGGACTCGCCGATCCGGGTGCCGCCCTCCCAGTCCTCGACCAGCTTCCCGATCTCGCGCATCGCGCGATCCGGGTCCTTCGCGCGGAGCGTCCGGGTGACGCGCGTGAGTCGCGTCCCGAAGCAGAAGACCTCGACGCGTCTGCCCGCGGCCATCGCGGCATATCCGAACTGGAGCAGCGCCCGCGAATACGGCGCCATCGACCCGCTGATGTCGAGGATCAGGACGAGCGGTCGCGCCCGCGACCGGCGCTCCCGGAAGGAGCGTTCGAAGGGCTCGCCCTGGGTCCGGAGCGAACGGCGGAGCGTTCGGCGGATGTCGAACGCGGACCCCTTCGTCGCCGGACGCGTCCGGCGCGTCCGCTCGACGGGCGCGCGGACGGTGAGGTCGTCGATCATCGCCGCGACGCGCCGCCGTTCCTCCTCGGTCAGCTCGGCGAACGACTTCGCGCGGAGGACCTCGACCGCCGAGGCGACGATCCTGATCGAGGACTCGTCGCCGGGCTCCAGCTCGTCGTCATCGGCCGCTGAACGCCACGAGCCGGCGGTGCGAGCGACCTCGACCTGGAGCCCGTCGGGTTCGTCGTCGAACGCCCAGTGCTCGGTCGGCAGGGTCAGGTCGATCGAGAGCTCCGATCCCGACGGCGCCAGCGAGCGGTACCACGCGTCGAACGCGTCGTCGTAGGCGTCGAGGTCGGCGCGGCTCGCGACGAGCGAGACGCGCCCGGCCCAATAGAGGGAGTCGCGGTCGGCGAGCCCCAGCGAGGCGACCGCGCGGAGGAAGGTCACGATCCGGCCGGTGCCGACCGGGAGGCCCCGAGCGCGCAGGTCCCGGCCGAACGCGACGAGCGGCGCGAGCGGCGCTTCGTCGTGCGCCGTGTCCGTGTGGTCAGCCATCCTCCCCGACCACCTCGCCGAGCCTGGCCATCACGAGCTCCTGGTCCTCGTGATCCTTCACCACGCTGCCGAGCGTGTCGCGAGCGAGCCGCGTATCGAGCTGCTCCGCGCCGAGGAACGCCAGCGCGTTCGCCCAGTCGATCGTCTCAGCGACGCCGGGACGCTTCGCAAGGTCGAGGTCGCGTAGGCGGGCCACCGCCTGCGCGACGTCGCGCGCGAGCGCCGCACCGACGTGCGGCGCTCGCGCGCGCACGATGTCGACCTCGCGATCCAGGTCGGGATGGTCGATCCAGTGATAGAGGCAGCGCCGCTTGAGCGCGTCGTGGAGCTCGCGGGTCCGGTTCGAAGTGACGATCACCGCCGGCGGCGTCAGGGCGCCGACCCGGCCGATCTCGGGGATCGTCACCGCGAACTCCGACAGGATCTCCAGGAGGAAGGCCTCGAACTCGTCGTCGGCTCGGTCGAGCTCATCGACCAGCAGCACGGCCTCGTCGCCGGCGCGGATCGCGGCGAGGAGTGGACGCTCCACCAGGAAGTCCGGTCCGAACAGGTCCTCGACGTGCGCCTCGGCGTCGGTGGCGTCCATCGCGCGGACCGCGATCAACTGACGCGCGTAGTTCCACTCGTAGAGCGCCTGCGAGGCGTCGATCCCCTCGTAACACTGCAGGCGGATCAGCCGCCGGCCCAGCAGCTCCGCGAGGACCTTCGCGACCTCGGTCTTGCCGACGCCGGCCTCACCTTCGAGCAGGAGTGGCTTGCCGAGGGACAGCGCGAGGTAGATCGCCGTCGTCAGCCCGCGATCCGCGAGGTACGCATGGCGGGCCAGCGCGCCCTGAAGATCGTCGACCTCGGCGAAGGCGAGCTCCGGCATGCTCGAAGCGTACCGTCACGCGTCCGGTTCCGAGCCGCGCTGCGGCATCGGCACCGGGGGCACGCGGATGCCTCGTTCGGCGATCCGCGCCGTGATGCGCTCGCGGAGCTCGCGTTCGATCTCCCACCGGCGCGACGGCTCGGTCTCGGCGGCGACCCGGATCACCTGAGCGGCGTCGGTCACCTGCACCACGCCGAGCACCTCCGGGTTCTTGCGGAGCGCGGTCTCGAACGGCTCCTCCGAGGAGAGCTGCTCCAGCAACTCCTCGAGGACGACGCGGACGCGGCCGGCATCCTCGGCCACCGCCACCCGGACGTCGACGATCGCCCGGCCCCATCCGCGCGTCTTGTTGCGGACGACGTGGACGGCTCCGTTCGGGACGATGCTCAGGGTGCCGTCGAACTGGCGGACGCTCGTGATCCGGAGGCTGAGCGCCTCCACCGTGCCGGAGACGAGTCCGCCCTCGCTCTCCAGGTCCACCACGTCGCCGATGTCGTACTGGCGTTCGAGCACGATGAAGAGCCCGGAGATCGTGTCGCGGACCAGGGTCTGGGCTCCGAACCCGAGCGCCACGCCGGCGATGCCGGCGCTCACGACCAAGGGGCCGAGGCTGACGTTGAACCCTCGGAGGATCGTCAGCCCGACCATCAACCAGGCGATGACGACGACGATCCCTCCGGCGAGACCGACGACCGTGGTCAGGCGGCGGCGGCGGCGACCCTCGACGTCGTCGCCGGTCTCCTTGGCCCGGCGCCGGTACCGCCGCACGTAGCGCCCGACGACCAGGCTGACGGCCGTCGCGATCGCGATCGAGATCGCGATCGCGACCGCGAACTCGATCCACCACTCCCGCGAATAGCGGATGGCGTCCTGGGCGAGGAGCGCTATGCCAAGGCCTCCTCGAGCGCCCGCCGAACGAGCACCTTCACCAGCTGGCGGCGGTACTCGGCGGACCCGAACGCATCGTCCGGGGGCGCGGTCCCCTCGTCGGCGCGTGCCGCGGCGGACGCGGGGTCCGCGCCCCCACCCACGGCCTCCTCGACGCCGGCCGCGCGCAACGGTGTCAGCCCCATGTTCGTCAGGCCGACGTGGACACCGCCGTTCGCCCGGACGGCCGAGACGCCGACCACGGCCCAATCCTGCGCGCGCCGCTGGAACTTCATGAAGCTCCAGCCCGCGTTCGCCTTCGGGATGCGGATCTCCGTGAGGACCTCGTCGGGCGCGAGCGCCGTTTCGAAGAGCGACGTGAAGAATTCGGTCGCGGCGATCGTCCGGGTGCCGTTCGGTCCCTGCGCGACGAACTCCGCGTCGAGCGCGAGCAGCACCGCCGGCAGGTCGCCCGCCGGATCGCCGTGGGCGACCGACCCGCCGATCGTGCCCATGTGTCGGACCTGCGGATCGCCGATCTGCCCCGCGGCGTGCGCGACGATCGGACACAGCTCTTGGAGCGCCTCGGCGTTCCCGACGTCGTGGTGCCGGGTGAGGGCGCCGACCGCAACCCGGTCCCCGTCCTCGCGAGCGTACGAGAGGTCGCCGATCCGTCCGATGTCCACGAGCGTGGAAGGCCGCGCCACCCGCAGCTTCATCGCCGGGAGCAGCGAGTGGCCGCCGGCCAGGAGCTTCGCATCCTCGCGAGAGCCGAGCAGCGAGATCGCCTCGTCGACGGATCCAGCCCGCACGTAGTCGAACGGCGCGGGGATCATGACCGACCGCCTTTCGCCCGCCGGATCGCTCTCCAGACGTGCTCGGGAGTGGCGGGTCGCTCGACCTGCGTGACGCCGAGATGCGAAAGCGCATCGACCACCGCGTTGAGGACAGCCGGCGGCGACGCGATCGTGCCCGTCTCACCCACGCCCTTGATGCCCATGTCGTTCGTCGTCGACGGGGTGACATGGTTCCCCGTCGTGATCGACGGAACCTCCGTCGCCGACGGGACCGCGTAGTTCGTCATCGACGAACTGAGCAGCTGGCCGTTCTCGTCGTAGACCGCCTCCTCGTACAGGGCCTCGCCGATCCCTTGGGCGACCCCGCCGACCACCTGACCCTCGACGATCATCGGGTTCACGACCGGTCCCACGTCGTCGACGGCCACGTACTTCGTGACCTCGACCTCACCGGTCTCGGTGTCCACCTCGACCGCGCAGATGTGCGCACCGAACGGGAACACGAGGTTCTGGGGATCGAAGAACGCGGACTCCTCGAGTCCCGGGTCGGTCCCTTCGGGGAGATCGTGGCCGCGCCAAGCCGAGAAGGCGATCTGCGGGATCGTCCTGGTCACCGAAGGCGCGCCGCGCACGGAGAACGTGCCGCCCTCGTACTTCAGGTCGGCGTCGGACACCTCGAGCTCGTGGGCCGCGATCCTCCTTGCTTTCTCGACGATCTTCGACGTGGCCCGGTGTAGGGCGGGCATGCCGACCGCCGCGCTCCTGCTGCCGTACGTATCCCAGCCGCTCGGCGCGACGTCGGTGTCTCCGAACAGCACCTCGACGTCCTCGATCGGCACACCCAGATCATCGCCCACGACCTGCGCGAACGTCGTCTCGTTCCCCTGGCCGTGCGGCGTGTTCCCGATCACCGCAACGACCTTCCCGGTGGGGTGACACCGGATCGTGGCCGCCTCCCAACCCCCGCCCGCATACTTGAGGATGCCCCCGATCACACGCGACGGGCCCCACCCGCAGTTCTCGAGATAGGTCGAGAAGCCGATCCCGAGTTGCTTCGTGTCTCCGTTGTCCCGGCGAGCTTGCTGCTCCTTCCGGAGCTGCTCGTAGTCGAAGAGCCCCAGCGCCTTGTCGAGGGTCGCCGGATAGTTGCCGGAGTCGATCATCAGCCCACCGATCGACTGCGTCGCCTCGGTGAACGGCGGCATGAAGTTCATCCGGCGGATCTCGACGACGTCTTTGCCCACCCGCCGTGCGAGCGCATCGATCGCGCGCTCGATCGCTTGCGTGGCCTCCGGACGGCCCGCGCCTCGATAGGCGTCGACGGGCGTCGTGTTCGTGAAGACCCCGACGATCTCGGTCTTGTACGCGACCCCCCCGTAGCACCCGCAGAACAGGAAGCCGCCGAGGACAGGCGTCCCCGGCGCGATGATCATCAGGTACGCGCCCATGTTCGCGTGGACCCGCACGCGGTACCCGAGGATCTTCCCGTCCTCCTGCGCGGCGATCTCCACGTCCTGGATCTGGTCGCGTCCGTGGTGGGTGGCGGTATAGCCCTCGGACCTCGATTCGGTCCACTTGATCGGCATCCGGAGCCGCCGGGCCAGTTCGAGCGCCAGCGCCTCCTCCGGGTACACCTGGAGCTTCGAACCGAAGCCACCGCCCACCCGGGGTGCGATGATCCGGAGCTTCGACTCCGGGACCCCGGTTGCGATCGCCATTGCCGTGCGCAGGATGTGGGGGATCTGCGTCGAGGACCACATCGTGAACTGCTCGGCGGCCGGGTTCGGCTGCACCAGGATCGAGCGCGGCTCCATCGCGTTCGCGATCAGCCGGTGCACCTTGTAGTGCTCCTTCACGACGACAGGCGCGTCCGCGAACACCCCGTCGACGTCGCCTTGCACGTTCGCCCATGTGTACGACTCGTTCGTCCGGAACTCCTCGTGCACAAGGGGCGAGTCATCGGACAGCGCCTCGTGCATATCCACCACCGCGGGGAGCGGCTCGTAGTCGACCTTCACCGTCTCGACCGCGTCCTCCGCGATCGCCCGCGACCGCGCGACCACGACCGCGACGCCATCGCCCTGGTACCGGGCCTTGTCGGTCACGAGGGGGTAGTGGAGCGGGTTGTGCAAACCCTCCGTGACCGGCCAGGCCATCAGGAGGGGCCCCGCCCATTCGAAGTCCGAACCGGCGAAAGCCGCGATGACGCCGTCCATCGCCATCGCCTCCGAGACGTCCACACGCTTGATGCGCGCATGCGCATATGGACTCCGGACCACAGCCATCCACAGCATCCCCGGCACCGAGAGGTCGTCCGTGTACTTCGCGGATCCGGTCAGGAACTCAGGATCCTCTTTCCGGAGGACCGCTTGACCGACGAGCTTCTCCATGGTCGCCATGCCGCTCGCCCCCTACGCCTTCACGCCGGACATGTGGCCGGCAGCATCCATGATCGACTCCACGATGTTCTGGTACCCCGTGCACCGGCAGAGGTTCCCCTCGAGGGACTCGCGGACCTCCTGTTCGGTTGGTGCCGGGTTCTCCTTCAGGTAGCTGGCGGCCGCCATGATCATCCCCGGCGTGCAGTAGCCGCACTGGAGCCCGTGATGCCGATGGAACGCGTCTTGGAGCGGATGAAGCGTCCCGTCCGGCTCCGCCATCGCCTCGATCGTCGTGACGTCGCGACCGTCGGCCTGTGCGGCCAGCAACGTGCACGACTTCACGGACTCGCCGTCCAGGAGCACCGTGCAGCTGCCGCACGATGATGTGTCGCAGCCGACGTTCGTCCCGGTGAGTCCCAGGTGCTCGCGGAGGAAGTACACGAGGAGCGTTCGAGGCTCGACGTCGGCCTCGTTTCGCACCCCGTTCACGGTGACGGAGATCTGCGTCACGATGCAGCACTCCTTTCGATCCGGAGCGGTCTGCGGGGTAACGCAGGAGCCTAGTACG
>DATAEV010000228.1:0-5724 GCA_036257875.1 Actinomycetota bacterium
CTCCTCGAGCAGCGTCCTCGATGGGCATCGAAGACCGCGAACGCCGTGACGATCCGGCTCGACCCGCTCACCCTCGAGGAGTCGATCGATCTGGTCCAGCAGGCGGCCGCCGACCGCATCGACGAGGCCGAGGCGACGCGGATCGCCATCCGAGCGGACGGCAATCCGTTCTTCATCGTCGAGACGACGGGCATGCTGATGCCCCGGGAAGGCCGCAAGCGGTCGCCGATCGAGAGCGTCCCGCCGACCGTCCAGGCCGTGGTCGCGGCGCGCCTCGATGCCTTACCGCCGAGGCTCCGCGCCCTCGCACGACACGCGTCCATCTTCTTCGTGTCGTTCGACGTGGATGAGTTACTCGTGGTCGATCCCGACGCGACGGTGGACGAGGTCCGCGCTCTCGAGGAGGCGGAGATCGTGGTCCGCGAAGAGGGGCACGGCGCGATCCCGCGTTGGCGCATCCGCCACTCGATGGTGAGGGACGTGGCGTACATGAGTTTGCCCAAGCGGGAGCGCGTGCGGCTGCATCACCTCGTCGCCGATCGTCTCTTCGAGAAGGGCCATGCGTCCTGGGCGGCCGACCACCTGCATCTGGCGGGCGTCGCGTCGCTGGACCTCGACCCGGACGACCGGACGGTCGCGGAGCCGGCGGCAGATGCGCTGCTCGCCGCAGCCGATCGCGCTCGCCGCCGGATGGAGAGCCGGTCCGCGATCGATTATTACGAGCGGTGCCTTTCGCTGAGCCTGCCGGACGACAGCTGGGGCGTCCGCGAGGCGCGAGCGCTCGCGGGCATGGGTGAAGCGCACTACTGGCTGGGAGAGTATCAGGCGGCCACGGAAAGAGCCGAGGATGCGGTCGCGCTCGGCACGGCGCTCGACGATCCGTTCACCTTGGCCCTGGCGCTGCGGTTCCTGGGGGATATCGCGCTCAACATCGAGGGCGACATCGACAAGGCGGAGGAGCTGCTCGATCGCTCGCTCGCGTCGGCCGAGGTCCTCGACGATCCCTGGGCCATCGTCCGCACCCTTCTGTTCGCCGGCTGGATCCCATCGACGCGGAAGGACTACGCCGAGGCCGAGGCGATGTGGCGCCGGGTGCTCGAGCTCGCCGCTCCCGAGGATGGATGGGCTCGCGCCCGGGCCCTCAACTCGCTGTCCATCGTCACGGAGGACCAGCAGGCGGCGCTGCGACTGAGCGAGGAGGCGACGGCGGTCGCCGAACGGTTCGGCGACCCATTCAGCGTCGCGATGACCAGCGTGCAGCGAGCCCGGATCCTCGAGCAGCTCGGCCGCTTCCAGGACGCGCTCCCGTGCCTCGAGTCGGCGATCACGACGTTCGAAGACCTCGGCGCCAGGTGGGAGCTTGCGGACGCCACCGCTGAGCGTGGCGATGTGCGGCTCGGGCTGGGTCAGCTGGACGCGGCCGAGGACGACCTCACGCGAGCGCTCCGGATCTCCGAGGAGCTCGGCGAACTGCAGCTCAGGAGCTGGATGTGGCGCTCGCTCGCGAAGGTCTCGGAGCAGCGAGGTGATGAGCGCCAGGCTGAGGAACGCTTGCGCCGCTCGCGCGAGGCGGACGAATGGCGCGGCCGGGTCATCCGCGATCGCGCCACGATGCCCAGACGCTGACCGGCGAGGAAGGGGGGAGGCCTCGATGGGCGAGGTGATCCTGTCCGAGTTCGTGACGCTCGATGGAGTGATGCAGGATCCGGGCGGCGGAGGCGAGTTCGAGCACGGCGGGTGGCAGGTGCCCTTCTTCGACGACGATCTGGACGCGTACGCCCAGGAGGTCCTTGCGGAAGCGGACGCGTTGCTGCTCGGTCGTGTCACGTTCGAAGAGTTCGCCCAGGCGTGGCCGTCGGTCACCGATGACACGGGGTTCGCCGACCGGATGAACAGCATGTCGAAGTTCGTCGCGTCGACGACGCTGAGCGAACCGCTCGGGTGGAACGCGACGCTGATCCGAGGCGATGTCGCGAACGAGGTCAGGGAGCTGAAGGAAGACCACACGCTGCTGATCAACGGCAGCGGCCAGCTCGTCCAGACGCTGATGCGGGCCGGTCTGATCGACGACTTCCGGATCTGGGTGCATCCCGTGGTGGTCGGGGCCGGGAAGCGACTGTTCACGGAGGGGACGGGCTTCGCGGGGATGGAGCTCAAGGGCACCCGGACGACGGGCAGAGGGATCGTGATCCTCGAGCTCGAGGCCGCCAGGTAGGCGAGGAGGTCGTGACCGGTCGCGAGCCGGGTCGCACACGCATGTGGCGCCTCCGCCACGTCGCGACCCGCTTCATCGACCCGTTGCTGCTCCCGGTCGCAACCAGACTGCCTGCGTTCGGCGTGCTGACCCACGTGGGTCGCAAGACGGGACGCGTCTACCGCACGCCGATCAACCTGTTCCGGCGCGGGGACGCCTATCTGTTCTTCCTGACGTACGGCTCAGATGTGCAATGGGTGAAGAACGTCATCGCCGCCGGGTCCTGTTCGGTGGAGACCGGCGGCCGGTTCGTGGAGCTCGTCGAGCCCGAGCTGATCACCGACCCGGAGCTCCGCCCAGCGCCTCCGCACGTCAGGTTCGCCGAGCGGCGGATCGCCGGTGTGACGCAATACCTGCAGATGCGTATCGCTTCGTCGACGTGATCGTGCGACGGTCGTTGGTCGAGGCGGTTTCGAGGGTGGGGAGGGGCCTCGTCGCCCTGCCGCTCTCGATCGTCTCGCTGGTGCGTCCCGATCGCGGCAGGTCGGATGCGTCGCCGGACGGTCCAACTCGGCGTCGTCGTGGGATGGGGCGGACCGTGACCGACCTGATCCTCGCCATCGTGGCGAACGCCGCGGCGATCGTCTGCCTGTTCGTCGTGGGTCGGGCGATCTATTACCCCTTCTGGGCCCGGTGGGCATCGCACGCGGGTCACATCGCCCATTACGAGCGTCTCTATGGCGCACTCACACAGGCGCAACTCGAGCTCCTGCTCGGATTCGTGCGCGGACAGGGTGACATGGGAGAACGAGAGGCCGCCCTGCTGGAGCGGCAGGTCCGCGAGCGATCGACGCCGGACGACGTCGCCGTCGGCTGACCGCCCGATCGAACAGGTGACGGCGCGAGCCCATGACTCCCCTCAAGCTCGATCGGCGAGCTGATCGGCGATCCCGCGGAACGTCTCGAGCCATGTCCCGTTCGACACGCCCCAGTCGCTCCCGAACCGCACGATGACGGTGTTCGCGTCGGGCGCCACGTAGATGTACTGCCCGAGGTTCCCAAGTGCGTAGAACCGCCCGGGTCGCGCGGTGTCGATCCACCAGAAGTACTGGTAATGAGCGGCCGGATCGGTCGACGTGTCGGCAGCCGTCGCTTCGCGCACCCATCCGCTCGACAGGATCTGGGTCCCGTTCCAGCGACCGCCGTGGAGGAAGAGCTCGCCGAACCGCGCGTAGTCGACCGGCGCCGCGTTGAGGCCGCTCTCCATCTTCTCGAAGCCGTCCGCGTCGGAATCGAGGCTCCACGTCGCGTCGACCTCGGCGCCGAGCGGTTGCCAGAGCCGTCCGGCCATGTACTCGGAGACCGACATCCCGGTCGCGCGCTCAAGAACCAAGCCCAGCAGGAGGGGGTTGTAGTTGTCGTAGTACCACTCCTGGCCGGGGGCTCGTTCGATCTGCGTTCCGTTCAGGGCGAGGTCGCGCAGGTCCGTGGCGTAGTACGTGTTCACGTCGTCGCCCCAAGGCAGCGGGAGCGACTGTTCTTCGTACCGGATCCCCGACGACATCGTAAGGAGGTCCTGCAACGTGATCTGGTCGAAGCGGCTGTCTCGTTGCGCCAACTCCGGGACGTACTCCGTCACCGGATCGGTGACGCTGTGGATCGCTCCGTCGTCGATCGCGATCCCGACCAGGGTGGACAGGAACGACTTGGCAACGGAGAACGACGTCTGGAGCGTGTCGCGCCGCGCATCCTCGAAGTAGCGCTCGGCGACGAGCGTGTCATCGTGCACGACCAGGAACGCCAGGGTGTCGGTGTCGCCCAGCAGTTCCTCGACGCTCCCCCCGGTCGGACCTGCGATCGACGAAAGGTCCAGCTCCGTGCCGCTCGGCAGCGGGCTCGGTTCGACACCGGCCGGGATCGCCCGGGAGGGGAAGCGGAACTGGTCGCCGACGTCCGCGTCCCGCCACCACATCGCGCGGGCGATGGACGATCGCTGCACGGACGCAGCGGCCCAGCCGTAGATCCCGACCGCGACGAGGAGGACGGCCGCGACCCCGACGACGACGCGGCGGAGCCACCGTCGCTTCACCCGGCATCTCCGATCTCCGTGAGCTCCACGAAGGGCGACGCTATCCCTCGACGTGCGTCTCGTCGTCACCCCTCGGGCTCGGATCTCGTTCCCACCAGGGGTGGACGCGATCGCTACGACGCGTCGCGACCGGGCGTGACGACACCGTGGTCGTACGCGAACACGATCGCCGCCGCCCGATCCCGCACGCCGAGCTTCGTGAAGATGCTTCCGACGTATGTCTTGACGGTCGCCTCCGCGACGTGCAGCGTGCGGCCGATCTCGGAGTTCGAGGCGCCACGCGCCATCAGGCGCAGGACCTCGTGCTCGCGGTCGGTGAGCTCATCCAACCTGGCGGCGTCGCGTGCCGCCGGAGCCACGACCTTCCGGTAGCGTTCGAGCAGCCGCGGAGCGACGCCCCGATCGAACCACGCCCCGCCCTCGGCTACCGCTCGCACCGCGGCGATCAGGTCCTCGGCCGAGCTGTCCTTGAGCACGAAACCCGCGGCACCCGCCTCGATCGCTCCCCACAGCACCTCGTCCTCGCCGAAGGTCGTGAGGACGAGGACATCCAGAGGGTCATCGAGAGCGCGGAGCTCCGCCGTGGCGGTGACCCCGTCGAGCGCGGGCATCCTGACGTCCATGAGGACGACGTCGGGATGGAGTGCCGGAAGATCCTCCACCGCGTGCCGACCGTCCGAGCACTCCGCGACGATGGTGAAGCCGTCCTCGGGGGAGAGGATCCTGGCGAGTCCCGCTCGGACGATCGCCTGGTCGTCGACGAGCGCGACCCGGATCATCCGCCCCAGCCCTCGATCGGGATCTGGCAGGCCACCCGCCAGCCGTTGGGCGTCGGACCCGCGTCGAGCGCGCCACCGAGCGCGGTGGCCCGTTCCTGCATGCCGATCAGCCCGTATCGAGGGCGACCACGGTCGGCTGCGGTTTCGGGGATCAGCGGCCCCTTGCTCTCGGCGACGACGCTTACCATCCCGTCCGCCAGCTCGAGCGCGACGTCGGTGTGCGCCCGGGGCGCGTGACGAGCGGCGTTCGCGAGCGCCTCCTGGGTGATGCGGTAGAGCGCCACGCCGACGCCGGGGGGGATCGATCCGACGTCCGTCGGCATCCGGAGCTCGACATCGATCCCCCCCACGCGAGCTTGTTCGACGAGGGCCGGGATCTCGTCCGCCGACGGGAGTGGCTCCGCTCCGCCCTCGTCGGTGCTCCGGAGCACCGTGACCGTGCGCCGGAGCTCCTGCATGCTGCGTCGCCCCACCACCTCGGCCGACCGGAGCGCGTCCTCGGCGGCCGCCGGGTCGCGGCGCATAACGTGGCGCGCGCTTGTGATCTGGAGCATGACGGCCGCCAACCCGTGTCCGACGAAGTCGTGAACATCTCGTGCGATCTGACGGCGCTCGTCGAACAGCGCCTGCCGGTTCATCTCGGCCCGCATGTCGTCGAGCTG
>DATAEV010000234.1:0-15560 GCA_036257875.1 Actinomycetota bacterium
TTCCTCGACCTGTGCCTCCCGCTCGATCATGGAGGCGACGATGACGACCTGGTAGGGCGTGAGCCCGAGCCGCTCCGCGCCACCGGCGAGGTCGAGGCTCTCGGCTTCGGTCTGGAACTGATCCAACATCCGCCGGATCACCGCGTCCGCGGTCAGACCCTTCCGCAAGAGCTGGTACGTGTCGGGGAACAGGAACCCCTCGGCGGTACCCGCGCTCCGCGGAAGGAACGGCGGCAGCGCGTACCGGCCGCTGTCGGCGAGCGATGCGAAGTCCTTCGCGGACAGCCCGGTCTGGTCGGCCACCTCGCTCGAGATGCTCCGCTCCCCAGGGTAGGTCGTGGAGATCCGCAGGCCCTCGGGAACGGTCAGCCGAACGGTCGGCATCTTCGGCGGCGGCGTGGTGATGACGCCGACGATCTGGTCGAGCGACATCCCGACCTGGAGGTCATAGGTCCCGGCGAGGATCTTCCCGGCCTTCCCCGTCCCACGGAGCAGGAGGTTGCCGACGAACCCACCGCACCGGATCAGCCCGCGCTCCTCGAGGGCGGCCACGACGTCCTGTCCGGTCGCCCCCGGCGGGATCTGGAGCGCGACCGCATCGCCGGTGGCGATCGGCGGCTGCTGGCAGCCTCGATACTTCGCCACCGCCGCGGAGAGCCCGCCGACGACGAGGAAGAAGACCACGAGAACCACGACGAGGCGGACGCGTCGTCGCCGGCGACCTGCTGGGCCGCCCGCGTGGTTCGGCGCGGTCGGCGTCGGGGTGTCCATCGGGCGACGAGGATACCGGCCGGCGCCCGCTCAGCCCGCGGAGGCGCCGGTCCGGCGGGCATCGAGCCACGCCTGGAGCGCGATCCTCGCGGCCTCGGCATCGATGACCGATCGCCGCTCGGGCGCCTTCAGACCCGCGCTGCGAAGGCCCCGTTCGGCCTCGACGGTCGTGAAACGCTCATCCTGCATCGCGACCGGGACCGGAAGCACGGCCCGCAGGGTCTCGGCGAAGGCCTCGGCATGGGTCGCCCGCGAGCCGTGCGATCCATCCAGGGACAACGGCAGGCCCACGACGACGAGGGTCACGCCGTTGTCGGCGACGAGCGCGGCGATCGCCTTGAGCTCACCCGGTGGACGTCCCACCTGAACGGTCCCCAGCGGCACCGCCAGGCGGCGCGCGTCGTCGGAGATGGCGACGCCGATCCGGACATCGCCGAGGTCCAACCCCAGCACGCGGCCGGGCGGGTCTGCCGTCATCAGCGTCGGTCGAGCAGCTCACGCACACGCGCCGGGATCCCGCCGAGCGCCTCGGGGAACTTCGCCGCGTCCTTGCCGCCCGCGTTCGCGAGGATGTCCTTGCCCCCCGCGCCGCCGCCGATCGAGCGCGCGGCCGACTCCAGGACGGCGGGCGCGGTGATCCCGCGCTCGACGGCCGCCGTGGTCGTCGCCGCGACGAGCATCGCCTTGCCGTCCGCGCCGCTGCCGACGACCACGACCGCCGGCCCGGCGCTCAGTCGATCGCGCACCTTCTGCGCGAGGTCGCGGAGACCACCCGGATCCTCGCCGGGCACCTCCGAAACGACGAGGGAGATACCGTCGACGTCGTGCGCGCCGGCGACCAGCGACGCGATCAACGCGTCGCGGTCGCCGGCGCGCAACGACCCGAGTTCGTTCCGGAGCCGCTTGTTCTCCTCGAGGACCTTCCGGGCTCGTTCGATCGCTCCCTGCGGATCCTTCGCCTCGAGCGCCTCGACGAGACCGTGCAGGAGGGCGCGCTCGGCGTTGATCTCGCGGAGCGCGTCCGGCCCGACGAGCGCCTCGACCCGGCGCATCCCGGCGCCGATCGAGCCCTCGCGCAGCAGTCGGATCACGGCCACGCTCCCGGTGCGGTGCACGTGGGTCCCGCCGCACAGTTCGCGCGAGTAGTCGCCGATCTCGACGACGCGGACGAGGTCGCCGTACTTCTCGCCGAACAGGCCGACCGCCCCCAGGGACTTCGCCTCGTGGAGCGTCGTTTCGAAGATCTTTACGGGGTCGTCGGCCGCCAGTCGTCGGTTCGCCTCCAGCTCGGCCTCTTCCAGCAGATCGGTGCCGACCGGACCGGGGTTCGGGAAGTCGAAACGGAGTCGGCCCGGCTCGACGAGGGACCCCGCCTGTCGCGCATGCTCGCCCAGGAGGTGCTTGAGCGTCCAGTGGACGACGTGCGTCGAGGTGTGGGCACGGGTCGTCGCGTCGCGCCGCTGCACATCGATCGACGCGACCGCCGGCTGCCGTGCGCGCACCTCACCCGAGGTGACGATGCCCTCGTGAACGATCCCTCCGTCGCCTGCCGGCACGGTGTCGATCACGTGAACCGTCCCGGTGTCCGTTCGGATCTGGCCCTGATCGCCGACCTGACCACCGCCTTCCGGGTAGAACGGCGTACGCTCGAGGAAGACCCGAACCCGCTCGCCCTCCTCCGCCGCGGCCAGCTCGGCGTTGTCCTCGCTCAAGAGGAGAGCCACCGGCGATCCCGCTTCGTGCTCCCGGTACCCGATGAACTCGGTCGCCGGGACCGCTCCGGCCTCCAGACCGACATCGACCTTCTTGGCGGCCGCGCGCGCGCGATCGCGCTGCTCTTCCAGCAGGACCGCGAATCGGTCGGTGTCGACCGACAGCCCCTCGTCCGCCGCGATCTCCTCGAGCAGCTCGATCGGGAACCCGAACGTGTCGTGCAACTTGAACGCCGCGTCACCGGAGATCCTCGCGTCCTCGGCGTGCGTCTTCGCGTCGTCGAACAAGGCCATGCCTTGGCGCAACGTGGCGGCGAAGCGCTCCTCTTCCGAGTCTGCAACCTGACGGACGAACGCTTCGTTCTCCCGGAGCTCCGGGTACGCGTCGCCGAACCCCTGGATCACGCTCGTGATCACCTCGTCGAAGACCCCGCGCTGGATGCCCAGGCGGCGCGCGTGCGAGACGAGGCGCCGCAGCATGCGACGCAGGACGTAGCCGCGGCCGGTGTTCGACGGTTGGACCCCGTCGGCGATCAGGAACGTCGCCGCCCGGCCGTGTTCGGCGATGATCTTGAGCGAGACGTCGTCGTGCGGATCCTGACCGTGCTTCCGGCCGGAGAGCCGCTCGGCGACCTCCAGCGTCGGGCGGAACAGATCCGTCTCGAAGACGTTGTCCACGCCCTGCAGCACCGTCGCCACCCGCTCGAGCGACGAACCGGTGTCGACGTTCTTGCCCGGTAGCGGCGCGATGATGTTCAGATCGGCGTCGACCTGGTCCTGGATGAATACCAGGTTCCAGATCTCCATGAAGCGCTCCTCGTCGACGTCGGGCCCGCCGTCGGGTCCGTACTTCGATCCACGATCCACGAAGATCTCGCTGCACGGGCCGGCCGGCCCGGCGGCGTGCGTCGACCAATAGTTGGCTGGCTCGCCCTGGGCGTCGAACATGCCCCGCCGAACGATGCGGTCCGGCGCGAGCCTCGCGACGTCGACCCACGCCGCGGCCGCTTCCTCGTCATCCTCGAACACCGTGACCCACAGGCGATCGTGCTCGATCCCGTAGCTCTCCGTGATCAGCTCGTGTGCCCACCGGATGGCGTCGACCTTGAAGTAGTCCGCGAACGAGAAGTTGCCGAGCATCTCGAAGAAGGTGAGGTGCCGCGCATCCTGCCCGACGTTCTCGATGTCGTTGGTGCGCATGACCTTCTGGGCGGTCGTCGCGCGACGGTACGGCGGCTCCGCCTGGCCGAGGAAGTACGGGATGAACTGGTTCATCCCCGCGTTCGTGAGCAGGAGTCCCGACTCGGGCGGCGGGATCAACGACGACGAGCGGACGCGGGCGTGTTCGCGTTCTTCGAAGAACGCAAGGAACAGCTCACGGATCCGGTTGCCCTCCACGGCGATGAGTCTACCGGCGGGTCAGGCGGCGCCCGGACCAGGCACGTCGTGCTTCGCGCGGAGCTCTCGTTCGCGCTCGTCGGCGGCGCGCTTCCCTTCCTCCACGGACTCGGCGACGAGCTTCGAGAGCTCGAGCAGCCCGCCGCGCGCCTCCCGCGCGATCACCGCCGGCTTGGCACGCTGGACCTGTCGCCGGGTCCAGCGGGAAACGAGGATCGCGCCGGCGGCGCCGAAGCCGACGCCCAGAGCCACCCAGAACGGCCGGCGCACGTCGCTCCGGTCCTACTTCTTCGGCTTCTTGGAGGCGGCCCTGGCGAACCCCTTGCGCACCCCGGCGCCCAAGGCGATGAGCTTCACGATCGGGCTCGTCGCGGCTTCCTCGATCAGCCCGGAGAGGCGCTCGACCCGCCCCACGATCGACCCGGCCGACTCCAAGACGATGTCCACCCGGTCGATCTCGCGGTTCGTCTTCTCGATCGAGGTCTTGACCTCGCGCAACAGCGGAACGGTCTCCTCGCGCATCGCGTCGATCGTCATCTTCGTGCTCTCCAGGACGCGGAACGTGTTCGCCAGAACGAGACACAGGAACAGGACGAGGGCCCCCCACAGGGCGGCGACGATGATCAGCGCGGTATCCCCTGCGGTCGCGACCATGCTTCGTACCTCCTGGCTGCCGACTGGGTGCCGGCCGGAGCCCCGTAGCCTACCCGGTCGAGGGATCCCGCCGGGAGGGTCCGGCGGGACCGCTCCCCGGCGTCCAGTCCTTCGTGTCGTCCCCCATCTCGGAGGGCTCGTAGTAGCGGTTCCCCCGGTAGCGGACGGGACGGTACTCCTGGTCGGTCCAGTGGCCGGGTTCGTCGTGCGGGTAGACGTACCCCTTCCCGTGGCCGAGCTTCTTCGCCCCTGCGTAGGAGGTATCGCGGAGATGGGTTGGGACCGGGTCGGCCGAAGCGGCGTCCTCGGTAGCCGCCGAGATCGCCGTGTAGACGCTGTTCGACTTCGCGGCCCGCGCGAGGTACAGGGTCGCCTGGGCGAGGTTCAGCCGTGCCTCGGGCAGCCCGACGTGCTCGACGGCCTGCGCCGCGGCCACGGCTTGCAGCAGGGCCATCGGGTCGGCGAGCCCGATGTCCTCCGACGCGTGCACGATCAGACGGCGCGCGATGAAGCGCGGGTCCTCCCCCGCCTCGATCATCCGAGCGAGCCAGAAGAGCGCCGCATCCGGGTCCGACCCTCGGATCGACTTGATGAACGCTGAGATCACGTCGTAGTGGGCGTCGCCCTGCCGGTCGTACACGACCGCCTTCCGTTGCACCGCGTCCGCTGCGATCTCTCGGGTGATCTCCGTCTCAGCGGCGGCCTGGGCCGCGAGCGCGGCGGCCTCGAGCCCCATCAGCGCCATCCGCGCGTCCCCACCCGAGATGGTCACGAGATGCTCGAGCGCGTCGTCGGCGATCGACAGGCCGTGTCCGCCGAGCCCGCGCCCGGCGTCGTCGAGCGCGCGCCGAACGAGCGCCGCCACATCATCGGGCGACAACGGCTCGAGGCGCATCAACAGGCATCGGGAGAGCAACGGGGTGTTCAGCGAGAAGTATGGGTTCTCCGTCGTCGCACCGATCAGCGTCACGGTTCCTTCTTCGACGGCCGGTAGGAGCACATCCTGCTGCGCCTTCGACCACCGATGCACCTCGTCCACGAACAGGACGGTCTTGAACAGACCGCCGCGAGCGCCCTCCATCACCTTGCGCGCGTCGCCGACGCCACTGTTCACGGCCGAGAGCTGCACGAGGTGTGCACCGACGGCATCGGCCAGCAGATATGCGAGGGTCGTCTTGCCGGACCCGGCCGGCCCCCACAGGATCAGCGAGGGCAGCGCGCCCGTTTCGATCAGCTTCGTCAGCGCCCGTCCGGGTCCGACGAGGTGTGTCTGCCCGACGAACTCCGCCGGCGTCCGCGGACGCATCCGGGCGGCGAGGGGAACGTCGGCCACGGCCTCAGTCGTACCGGACGATGTTCTTGGGACGGATCCGGAAGAGCACGCGGACCTGCCCCGCCTTCGGCGTCCACGGCTCACGGTCGTACCGGCGACTCAACGCGTCGATGTGCTCTTCGGCTTCGGGCCCCGTGAGCCGCTCCTCGACGACGCCCTCCACGGAGATCCACCGGTAAGCATCATCGAACGCCTGCACGGCGACGAGGACGCGCGGGTCGCGTGCTGCGTTCCGGTCCTTCCGGCGGCCCTCGGCGGTGTTCACGAGCACGTGGCGTTCGTCGGCGTCCACCCAGGTGATCGACCCGACGGGCGATCCGTCCGGGTCGAGGGTCACGAACCACGCGTAGTTCTCTCCCCGGAGGAGTTCGAGATCGTCAGGCTCGAGCGAAGCCATCAGCGCTCTCCTTCCGTCCGCGACTGCTCGATCACGCGGATGCCGAGCTCGCGGAGCTGCGCGGGGTCGACGGGCGAAGGCCCGCCCATCAACGGATCGGCCCCCGACTGCGCCTTCGGGAAGGCCTGGACGTCACGGATCGCATCCTTCCCCGCCATCAGCATCGCTAAGCGGTCGATGCCCATCGCGATCCCCCCGTGTGGCGGTGCGCCGTACCGGAACGCGCGGATCAGGTGCCCGAACTTGCCCTCGATCTCGTCGTGCGACAACCCGAGGACCTCGAAGACCCGCTCCTGGATCTGCGGATCGTGGATCCGGATCGAGCCACCACCCAGCTCGAAGCCGTTCAGGACCAGGTCGTAGGCGCGGGCTTTCGCCGTGCGGGGCGCGAGGTCGTCGGTCAGGGGTGCGGTGAACGGGTGGTGGTTCGAGACCCACTTCTCCTCGTCATCGCTCCACTCGAACAGCGGCGGCTCGAAATACCAGACGAATTCCCAGAGGTCCTCCGAGATCAGCTCGAGCCGCGCGGCCAGGTCCCGCCGGAGCCCGTCGAGCGCGACGTTCGTGCGGTCGATCCGGTCGGCGACGAGGCAGACCAGGTCTCCGGCGCCGGCACCGGTGCGCTGCAGGATCCCGGTCCGCTCCTGGTCGCTCAGGAACTTCTCCACCGGCGAGCGCAGCGCCCCACCCTCCTCGACCGAGATCCACACGAGCCCAGCGGCGCCCCGGCCCTTCGCGTCCTCGACGAGCTTGTCGAGCTCCTTCCGCGAGAGGGCTCCGCCGCCGGGAGCGGCGAGCCCCTTGATCACGCCGTCGCCGGCCGCGACCTTCGCGAACGCCGTGAACCCGGAGCCCGCGAAGACGTCGGTGAGCGTCGAGAGCTCCATCCCGTACCGGAGGTCTGGCTTGTCCGACCCGTACCGGTCGAGCATCTCGTCGTAGGACATGCGACGGAAGGGCGTGGTGACGTCGACCCCCTGGGTCTCCCGAACGATCCGAGCGTAGAGCGGTTCGATCACCGCCACGATGTCCTCTTCGCCGGCGAACGACATCTCGACGTCGAGCTGCGTGAACTCCAGACCGCGGTCGGCGCGCGGCTTCTCGTCCCGGAGGCATCGGACGATCTGGTAGTAGCGGTCCTGCCCGGCTACCATCAGCAGCTGTTTGAGCTGCTGAGGAGACTGCGGGAGGGCGTAGAACGACGCGGGGAACATGCGCGAGGGCACCAGGAAGTCACGTGCGCCCTCCGGCGTGGCGGTCGTCAGGACCGGCGTCTCCACCTCGAGGAACCCCAGCGGGTCCATGTGCTCGCGGATCGTCCGGTTGATCTCGTGACGCAAGCGCAGCGCGTGGGTCATCTCGGGTCGTCGCAGGTCGAGGTACCGATATTCGAGCCGGAGCAGCTCATCGGCCTCGATCCGATCCTCGATCACGAACGGTGGTGTCTCCGCGCGGTTGAGCACCTCCACCGACCCGACCGCGACCTCGACCGCGCCGGTCGCCAGATCGTCGTTCGCCATCCCGGAGGGGCGCTCGCGGACGGCCCCGGTGATCCGCACGACCCACTCGCCGCGGAGCTCCTGCGCCACCGCGTGCGCGTCGGGAGCGTCGTCCGGATGGAACACGACCTGCACGACGCCCTCTCGATCGCGCAGGTCCACGAAGGTCACACCCCCGTGGTCGCGTCGGTGGGCGACCCAGCCGCAGAGGGTTACCTCGTTGCCCGCGTGCGCCAAGCGAAGCTCGCCGCACATGTGCGTCCGCATCACGGTGGCCATCGCGGCAGGATCCGTCATCGTTCCTCTCCGACGAGTCGCTCGACGAGCTGCTCGGTCGCGACGGTCTCCTGCTCGCCGTCCGCGAGTCGCCGGAGGGTCACGACGCCGCCGGCGAGCTCGCGCTCCCCCACGATCGCCGCGAACGCGGCCCCCGCGTGATCCGCCATCTTGAGCTGCGCTTTCAGGGGCCGATCCTCGTACGAACGCTCCGCCGGCACACCGGCGTCGCGGAGTTCCTCGACGAGCCGGCGGGCGGCCGCGCGCGCGTCGCCCTCGCCCACGGCGACCACGAAGCACCGGGTCGCGCGCGCAGGCGGCCGCGGGACACCCTCACGGTCCATCGCCAACCCCACCCGATCGAGCCCGAGCGCGAATCCGACGCCGGGGATCGCCGGTCCGCCGAGCGTCTCGGCCAGGCCGTCGTAGCGGCCGCCGGCGTTGAACGTCGCTGCCTGCGTGGAGGCCTCGTTCGTCGAGATCCACTCGAAGGCGGTCCGGGTGTAGTAGTCGAGGCCGCGGACGAGCCGGGGATCCAGTTCGTAGCGGACGCCCGCCTCGTCGAGGCCGGACCGGACCGCGCCGAAGTGCTCGCTGCAGGGACCGCACAAGCGGTCCACGATCGTCGGAGCGGCGAGCACGAAGTCCTTCCGGCCGTCGACCTTGCAGTCGAAGATGCGGAGCGGATTCTTCCCGAGTCGCGAGCGGCAATCCTCGTCCAGCTGATCGAGGTACGGCTCGAAATAGCGGATCAGCTCCTCGCGGTACGCGGGGCGGCACTGCGCATCCCCGATCGAGTTCAGGTGCAGCGCGTAGGCCCGGAGCCCGCGTTCCCGAGCGAACCGCTCGCCCAGCGCCAGGACCTCGACGTCGGCCTCGGGACCGCCGACGCCGACGATCTCGACCCCGAACTGGCGGAACTCGCGGAAGCGCCCCGCCTGCGGCCTGTCGTGTCGGAAGTGATGCCCCACGTAGTACGTCTTGAACGGCGTCGGCAGATCGTGCGCGTGGGCGAGGTACGCGCGCACCACCCCGGCCGTGCTCTCCGGCCGGAGCGTGACCGATCGGCCCCCTCTGTCCTGGAACGTATACATCTCTTTCGTGACGACGTCGGACGTCTCCCCGGAGGTGCGCACGTAGAGCTCCGTGTGCTCGAAGGTCGGCGTTTCGACGTACCGGAACCCGAACAGCCGCGCCGTCGTGTGCGAGGCCTCGTACAGGACCTGCAGCTGATCGGCGTCGTCGAGCAGGACGTCCTGGGTTCCCCGCGGGGGTTGGAACGACATCAGGCGAGCTCCCGCAGGTACGGGTTGGTCGCACGTTCACGCCCGACCGTCGTGTCCGGACCGTGCCCGGGAAGAACGCGCAACCCGTCGGGAAGCGTCAGGAATCGCTCGAGGCTGCGGCGCATCCGCGCCGGATCCGAGTTCGCGAAGTCCGACCGTCCGACCGAACCCGCGAAGACGAGATCGCCCGAGAAGACCAGCACGTCTCCGTCGACGCGGAAGATGCAATGACCCGGCGTGTGGCCGGGCGTGTGCCAGACCTCCACGTCGATCCCCGCGAGGCGGAGGACATCGCCGTCCTCGACCGAGCGCAGATCCTTGACGGGTTCCAGCGGGTTGGGGAACCCATCGCGTCGCCATGCCACCGGATCCGTGAACGCGAGCGCGTCGGCCGGATGACAGAACACGGGGATCCCGTCCCCGGCGAAGACACCCGCGGTGCCCGCGTGATCCAGATGGGCATGCGTGAGGAGCACGGCGGCGGGTGTCTTGCCCGCCGCACCCAGCAGCGCATGGACCGCCTCCGGCTCGAAACCGGGGTCGACGACGACCGCCTGATCCGTCCCGTCGGCCGCCAGGAGCCAGCAATCCGTCCCGTACGGGTTGCGATCGAAGACGTCGAGGTACATGGAGTGGCCATGCTACCGGAGGGGTTCGCGCGGGCCGCTGCCGCGGCCCGCGCTCACGGGACGACCGCCTCGACCTCCACCTCGACCTTCCAGCGGGGATCGAGGAGCCCGGCGACGACGATCATCGTCGACGCCGGGCGCACGTCCGCGAAGACCGTCCCGTGAACCGCCCCGATCGCCTCGGCGTCTCCGGCGTCGACGAGGTACATCCGGGTCCGCACCACGTCCGGGACGGTCGCGCCGGCCTCGGCCAGGGCCCGGGCGATGATCTCGAAGCACCGGTGAGCCTGGGCGACCGGGTCGGGATCGACGCTGCCATCGGGCATGATCGGGGCGGTTCCCGAGACGACCACGCGGTCACCGACCCGGACGGCGCGGCTGAACCCGATCGTCGCTTCGTACGGGGAACCCGACGAGACGCTCCGACGGTCCTCGGTCACGGCGTCTCCGCATCGAGCCACATCGTGAACGGCCCATCGTTCACCAGTTCCACCTCCATCTCGGCGCCGAAGACGCCTCTGCCCACCTTCAGACCACGCGTCTCCAGCGCTTGGGCGAACGCCTCCACGAGCTCTTCCGCCTCCCGAGGATCCGCCGCGTACACGAACGACGGCCGGCGACCCTTCCGGGTGTCGGCGTAGAGCGTGAACTGGGACACGACCAGAGCTTCGCCGTCCACGTCCGCGATCGACCGGTTCGTCTTCCCATCGGCGTCGCGGAAGATCCGGAGACCCGCGATCTTGTCGGCCAGCCGGTCGCCCTGGGACGTCTCGTCACCCCGTCCGACGCCGACGAGGAGCACGTAGCCGATGCCGATGGACGAGATCGCCTCTCCATCGACCGAGACGGTCGCGCGCGACACCCGCTGCAGCAGGATGCGCATCTAGCTCGGAACCACGCGGTACGCGTCGTAGACGTTCTCGACACGCTTCACCGACGCCAGCAACGAGGACAGGTGCGTGATGTCCGCGAGCTCGAAGCTGAAGCGGAGCCTCGTGATGCGATCGCGCCCGGTGGACGAGTTGGCGGAGAGGATGTTGACGTGCTGGTCCGAGAGCATCGTGGCGATGTCCGACAGGAGCCGGGTTCGATCGAGCGCCTCGACCTGGATCGCCACGACGAACGACGTCGACTTCCCTTCCGCCCAGGAGACCTCGATCATGCGCTCGGGTTCGCGCCGAAGGGTCTTCACGTTCGGGCAGTCGGCCCGGTGCACCGAGACCCCTTGCCCGCGCGTCACGAAGCCCACGATCTGGTCGCCGGGCACCGGCGTGCAGCACCGACCGAGCCGAACCCAGACATCGCCGAGCCCCTTGACCATGACGCCCTTGGCGACGTCGGGTTGGGTGATGCGGACGGGACGCGCGAGCGGAACGTCGGTGACGTCTTCCTCCGCGCTGCCGCTCAGCTGTCTCGACAGCCGAGCGACGACCGACTGCGGTGACACGTGGCCTTCCCCGACCGCGACGTACAACGCATCGAGGTCGGGCTGCTTCAGATCCGTCGCGACCTGCTCGAGCGCCTCTTCCGTGGTCAGCCGTTTGAAGGAGAGGTTCTGCTTGCGCATCTGCCGTTGGAGGAGATCCTTCCCCTGGTCGAGCGCATCCTCACGGCGCCCTCGAGCGAACCATTGCCGGATCTTGTTCCGCGCGCGCGGGGTCGCGACGAACTGGAGCCAGTCCTGCGACGGCCCCTCCCCCTGCGCCTTCGAGGTGAGGACGTCGACCGAGTCGCCCGTGCGGAGCTCGTAGTCGAGCGGGACGAGCTTCCCGTTGACCTTCGCGCCGATCGTCCGATGCCCCACCTCGGTGTGGATCGCGTACGAGAAGTCGACCGGCGTTGCCCCCTGGGGCAGGTTGATCACGTCGCCCTTGGGTGTGAAGACGAACACGCGTCCGCCAGAGAGGTCGATCCGCAGGCCCTCCATGAACTCCCGCGGGTCGGCCATATCCTTCAGCCAGTCCATCATCTGTCCGAGCCAGGTGAGGTCGGCCGTGTCCTTCGACTGCTTGCCACCCTCCTTGTACCGCCAGTGCGCCGCGATGCCGTACTGCGCGGTCCGGTGCATGTCCCGCGTCCGGATCTGGATCTCGAGGGGTGTCCCGTTTGGTCCAACGACCGTCGTGTGCAACGACTGGTACATGTTCGACTTGGGCATCGCGACGTAGTCCTTGAACCGTCCGGGGATCGGCTTCCAGAGCGAATGAACGGCGCCGAGCGCCGCGTAGCAGTCGCGGAGCGACCCGGCGAGGATGCGGATCCCGACCAGGTCGTAGATCTCCTCGAACTCCTTGCCGCGGATCACCATCTTCTCGTAGATCGAGTACAGGTGTTTCGGACGACCCTCCACGTCCGCCTTGACCCCGAGCTCCTTGAGCTTCTGGCGGATCGACCCGGTGAGCTCGTCGATCAATGCACGCCGCTCGTCCCGCCGGGCTTCCACCAACCGGGCGATCTCCTTGTACGGCCCCGGATGCAGCGTCTTGAAAGACAGGTCCTCGAGCTCCCACTTCACCTCCTGCACACCGAGCCGGTTGGCCAGCGGGGCATAGATCTCGAGCGTCTCGGTCGCCATCCGACGCTGCTTCCCCGGCGACAGCGCCTGGACGGTCCGCATGTTGTGGAGCCGGTCGGCGAGCTTGATCAGCAGGACGCGGATGTCGCCCGCCATCGCCACGATCATCTTGCGAACGTTCTCGGCTTGCGCCAGCTCCCGCGTGCGGAACTCGAGCCGGTCGAGCTTCGTCAGCCCGTCGACGATGCGCGCCACGTCGTCGCCGAACCCTTGCTGGATACGGCCGAGGGTGACCTCCGTGTCCTCGACCGTGTCGTGCAGCAGCGCGGCCGTGAGGGTGGTGGTGTCCAGGCGCAGGTCGGCGAGGATCTCGGCGACCGCCAGGGGATGCTCGATGAAGGGCTCGCCCGACTTCCGGACCTGACCTTCGTGCGCCTCTTCCGCGACGCGGTACGCCTCCTCCAGCACCCGCAGGTCGCCTTTGGGGTTGTACGAGCGGACGTTCTTCAGCAAGGTCGGGAGCCCGGCCGGAGGCGAGGAATCGCCGCGACGCAGGCGTGGGATCGGAAGCCGTCCGCTTCGCTTCTGCGGCGGAGGCGACGGCGGCGTTTCGAGCTGGAGGTCTTCCTTGCTGTTCACGGACACCGCCAGTGTACGGCGGGCGTCCGCGGCGGTTCCGCAGCCGGCCTCAGAAACGGATCAGGGTCAGGAGGTCGTAGTCCCGCACCTTGTCGCGTCCGTGGAGGAAGTCGAGCTCGATCAGACAGGCGATGCCACAGACCTTGCCGCCGATCGCCTCGACCAGCGTGGCCGCGGCCTGCGCGGTCCCGCCGGTCGCGAGGACATCGTCCACCACCAGGACGCGCTCGCCCGGACGGACCGCGTCCTTGTGGATCTCGAGGGATGCCGTGCCGTATTCCAGGGCGTACTCCTGGCCGATCGTCTCGGCAGGAAGCTTCCCCTTCTTCCGGACCGGGATGATCCCCGCCCCGAAGTGATAGGCGACCGGGGCCGCGAGGATGAAGCCGCGCGCCTCGATGCCGACCACCTTGTCGACGTTGCCGCGGCCGAAGTGGACGACGATCAGGTCGACGATGGTCGAGAACGCGATCGGATCCGCGAGCACCGGCGTGATGTCCTTGAAGACGATCCCTGGCTCCGGGAAGTCGGGGACGTCGCGGATCAGGGCTTTGATCTGGTCGATCTCCACGGCTACCTCCGTTTGCGCTTGGCCGGCGGGCGCCGCTTCTGACCAGCGCGAGGGCGCGCGCCCCCGCCCTGCTTCGCGGTCGCGCTCCGCGCCGCGGCGTCGGACGCGACCGCGATCTCCGCTCCGTCGGCCGCCGGGACCCGGGCCGGCCGCGGGCGCGGGGCGCCCGGCCGGCCCGGGACCCGCTGCGGCGTCCGTTTGGCCATCTGACGGCCCTTGAGGATCACGAGCACCGGCGCCGCGATGAAGATCGACGAGTACGCGCCGATCGCGACCCCGACGAACATCGCGAACGCGAAGTTCTTCAGGGTCTCGCCGCCGAACAGCAGCAGCGACAGGATCGGGAGCAACACGACGAGCGACGTGTTCACCGATCGCATCACCGTCTGGTTGAGCGACAGATCGACGACCTTCGTGTACCCCATGCGCGCGAGGAGCGCCGCCGACTCCGTGTTCTCCTTGACCTTGTCGTAGATCACGACCGTGTCGTAGAGACTGAACCCGAGGATCGTGAGGATCGCGATCACCGTCTCCGGCGTGACGACGCGCCCGGTCAACGCGTAGACGCCGGCCGTGATCGTCACGTCGTGGACGAGGGCGATCATGGCGCCCGCGGCCATCGTCCATTCGAACCGGAACGCGATGTAGAGCCCGATCGCGACGAGCACCAGGATCAGCCCGCGGACCGCCTTCTTCGAGATCTCCGACCCCCACGTCGGACCGATGTCCTCGACGTTGATATCCGTGTTCGCGATCCCCGCTTGCGAGGCGAGGTCGTTGAGGAGCTTCGCGGAATCCTGCAGGCCGGTGAGTGACTCGGTCCGGATCGCCACGGAGTCACCGCTGACGACCTGGACCTCACCGGTGAGGCCGTACTTCGCGAGGGTCGCCTCAACGTCTTGGACCGTCTCCCCGGTGTGCAGCGGGTACGAGATCTGCGCCCCTCCCTCGAAGTCGATCGAGTAGTTGAACCCGCGGATCGCGATCCCGAGCACGGACAGGACGATCAGGATGCCCGAGAAGGTGAACCACCAGTTGCGGTGCTCGATCAGCTTGAACCGGGGGATCCGGTACCCCCGGTAGACGTCGAAGAACTCCCGGAAGGTCATACGTCCGGCTCCGCCGTGGTGTCGAGCGCGGTGTGGTCGGCCGCCGTCGCGGACGTCAGCCCGAAGCCACGCATCTCCACGAGCCTCGTGGTCTTGGAGATGAGGAACACGGTCGGGCGCTTGAAGAAGTAGACGACGAACAGGTCGAGGGCGGTCGCGACCCCGAGCGTGAGGGCGAACCCTCGCACCGAACTCACGGCCGTGAGGTAGAGGACCGCGGCCGCGATCCCGGTGACGATGTCGGCCGCCACGATCGTCCGGAACGCACGCTTGAACGCGGGCTGGACGGCCGCCCGCGGAGTGCGGCCCGCGCGGACCTCGTCCTTCAATCGTTCGAAGAACACGATGTACGAGTCCGCCGTGACACCGAGGGAGATCACCAGCCCGGCGACCCCGGCGAGCGAGAGCGCGTATCCGAAGCTCTTCCCGGCGATCGAGATCAGGGCGAGGGCCAAGATGGCCCAGATCGTCATCCCGAACCACGCGACGATGCCGAGCAGCCGGTAGTACAGCAAGAGGTAGAGGAACAGCAGGATCAACCCCGCGATGCCGGCGACGATGCCCTGCTTCAAGGACTGCTCACCGAGCGTCGGGCTGACGGTCCGGACCGATTGCCGCGTCAGCTCGACTGGGAGGGCACCCGCGTTCAGGAGGGACGCGAGGTCCTTGGCCTGCTGTTCGGTGAAGTTCCCGGTGATGATGCCGTTGCCCGCCGTGATGGGGCTCTGCACGACGGGGTTGGAGATGATCCTCCGGTCGACGGCGATCGCG
>DATAEV010000235.1:0-2705 GCA_036257875.1 Actinomycetota bacterium
GCCGCCGGCCATCCTGGCGGCGACGGCATCGATCACGCTATCGGGAGCCTGCGACCCTCCCGGCGCATCGGCCCACACGAACGGGCGGCCGTCCGGGCCCGGCCGCGCGAGCGCGGGGAAGCGGGCGCGGACGGCCATCACATCGAACGTCGAGGCGGCCTGCCGAGTCGTCATCATGCGAAGCGTCCCACACGTCGAAGCCACCGGCACCGGCCGGGTTCGGAAGGGGCACCCCGTTCGGGGTGCCCCTTCCGACGTCGAGATGCGCCCTGCCTACGCGCGGTCGAGATCTGTCGCGAGCGTGGTCGCGTTGAGGCTCTCGTGCCGGGCTCGGAGGTCGACGTAAAGGACGACCGACACGAGGGCGACGAACGGCGCGGTGATGATCTGCGCGATCGCGGAGAGGATCCATGCGCCGAAGAACGTGTTCCCCCCGATCGCCGTGAGGATCCCGTTGATCACACCGGCGATGATGGCCGCCACGAAGATCACGGCGAGCGTGTGCCACCAGGAGCCGCTCACGAGCTTCCACGAGCGAGACATCGAGTCGGTGACGCCGAGCCGTTCGATGATGAACGCCGGGACCGAGACGGCCAGGAACACGAGGAAGATGATGCCGGGGATCACCAGCAGGATGAATCCCACCCCGACCACGAGCGCGACCAGGAGCGCGAGCCCGATCAACGGGCCCAAGCGCGAGAAGGCGTACTGGTAGCTCGCGCTTACGTCGACGTCCCGGCCGATCAGCGCGCCCGCCGCGCCACGGGTGAGCGCCCCGATCAGCAGCTGCTGGATCGCGACGGCGATGAAGTACGTGATCGCGCTGATCAACACCGACCGCCCGAACGAGACGGTGCAGTTGTTCGCGATGTCGCTCAAGGAGCTCAGGTGCGCCGCGTCGCAGTGTTGCTTGAACGCGACCTTCGTCAGCAGCGCCATGATGAACGTGAGCGGGATCACGACGATCGCGACGATCTGGATCAGCTTCGCCGCGTTCGCCTTGTAGACCTCGAACGCAACGGACAGGATGTCCCCGAGGCCGCGCTGCGGGATCGAGCCGCCACCCCCGGCGCCCGGAGGCGGAGGTGGTGGTGGTGCGCCGAAGCCGCCCGAATCATCCATATACGAACCCCCCTGTGCCGTTGGCCGAGAACGGCCGGATACTACGCCCCTCCGGAAGCGGTTTCCCGCAAGGTCTTGTGATCACCCTGGTGCTCGATCCCAGTTCGGCGGCAGGTGAGCGTCCTTCCAACGGGGGTCGGGCCGCCACGTCGACCAGTCCCGATCGAACGGCGGCTCCCGCAGCAAGACGTGCTCCGCTCCTCGTTCGCCCCAGAACCGGAACCACGCGGCGTCTTCTTCGGTGAAGATCCCGCGCGTGACGGCCTCCCGTAGCTCGTCCTCGTCCTTCCACGACCACCCGCTGCGATCCGGTGGGATCGTGACGTCGAGGAGGTGGTCCACCGTGTCGAAGCCCGCCGAGGAGCGGGTGAGCGGCTCCTCGAGGTTGATGTAGTACTCGAACAGCTCGCTCCGGTCGTCGAACCCCAGGATCACCGCGTACGGCGTCTCGGGGAACGCGAACGACAGCATGCTGCTCGGCCCCCGCCGGACGTCTCGGAGCGTCCACCGGTCCGTCGGGAGACGGAGCGCGTGACCGTCGTCGTCGACCGGTTGCCGGCAGCGCGCGTGGGGCGGGACGTGGAGCATCTGCAGGTTGGGCTCGTCACGAACCACGATCGCCGGCCACGCGTACCAAACCCGGCCGTGCCACAGCTCGCGGATCGCGACCACGTCGCCGGGTTCGTGCCGTGGGAGCTCCTCGCGCGGGCGGATGTTGGGGGTCTTCCCGATCGATCCCATCGAGCGAGCGTAGCCGCACCTGCGGTCTTGACGGATGCCGGAGCCGGGGCGTACATTCGCGCTCCACCCTCGAACATACGTTCGATTCGGGTACGGAGCGAGCGGGACGGAACCGGGGCAGGGATCAAGCGATGACCAAGCGCTTCGACGAGGAGGTTCGTGTCGAACGCGACGCGGGGATGCCCTCGGTCTTCGAGTGGCGCGGGAAGCGCTACCAGGTCGTGGACGTGATCGGGAAGTGGCGGATCGAAGGCCGATGGTGGGCGGACGGTCGCGACCGCGAGTACTGGCGGGTCGAGGCTCGGGGCGGCGCGGTGTGGGACCTCTACTTCGATCGCCAGCATGATCGTTGGCACATGGAACGGTTGTGGGATTGAGGAGCTTTGCGCGCGCCGCCGCGGTCAGGCAGCCCGCCGCAATACCTTCGCGACCTTCCTGAGGTCCGCGATGAACGCCCGCATCGCTTCCTCCCGCGCGTCGTCGGGCGCGCGCAGGATCGATGACGGGTGCACGGTCGCCATGACGAACGGAGCGAGCGGCGACTCGACGAACAGGCCACGATCCTGGGTGACGCGGAACGACCGGCCCAGGAGCGCTTGCGCCGCGGTCGCGCCGAGGCACACAACCACCGTCGGTCGCACCTGGTGGAGCTCGGCGTCGAGCCAGGGCCGGCACGCCAGCTGCTCGCGCAGGTCGGGTTTCCGGTGGATCCGGCGCTTGCCTCGTGGTGCTGCCTTCCACCGGAAGTGCTTGACCACGTTGGTCACGTAGACGTCGTTGCGATCGATCCCCGCTTCGCGTAACGCTCGATCGAGGACCCCGCCGGCCGGCCCGACGAAGGG